>JBLFXD010000186.1:0-9760 GCA_047611045.1 Planctomycetaceae bacterium
GTCACCTGACAGTGGTCCTGTCCAGATCGAAAAGAGGCCATTCATGGTCTGAAACTCGAACCCTCACTCTAAGCCGCGAAGGAATCACGTCGCCTCCGGGCCGAAGGTTCGCCAGCAGTGGGCGATGACCTTGTCGTCAGCCGGAGATTGTCGTCAGCCGAATTGTGGACTGACGCTTGTGAGACTTCCGGCATTCCTTACTTGGGCGACGCCAGCAAGTCGGAAATATCCTCAAGGTCGCTGCGGTCGACGAAGGTCAGGTTTTTCGATGCACCGGCTGCGGCGAAGACTTTCTTTGGAACCTCAGAATTCTCCAATCCAGAAATCGAGACTCTATGTGGCGAGCACACGCTCAACAGGCCTGCGACGTCGAGATATTTCACAGCGCCGGACACGAACATCGGATCGTCGTGCTTCGCGACCTGTTGGAACTGGAAGCCGTCGAGATCGACGACGGTCGCGGCAACAGAATCGCCTGCCTGACTGGTCGCCGCCAGGGCGATTGGGCCAGCAGTTTTGTCCAGACCAACCAGGTGCACGCTCTTATCGCCGGACAGCGTGCGGGCGAACTTGATCAATGAAAGAACGTCGTGGGCACGTTTTACGAAAACCGAATGGTTGTAGCCGTAGGTGTACCCTGCGAATCGATGCCATGTTTGTTTGGCGTCACGTTGGTGCCACGTTCGCTGAGAGGTCAACGGCTGGTCATCCATCAGGAATTCGCCCTGGCCAGACAGGTCACCTGACACGACCAGGTATCCGTCTTTCAGTAGCTTCTCGACCGGCGGGATCACTTCGTCGTTCTTCAGCAAGCCGGCTTTCCCGGTCTCCGTGATCCAGACGACGACACCCTTCTGCATTCCTTTGGCCCCTTTTAATCTCAAGGCCGGAATCTGCTCCGAAGCCGCGTCGTGCTTCAAGTGCCCAACAGTCAGAAGAAACTCGCCGCGTGAGACATCCTTCGTGTCGGTGAATTGAATTTTGCCAACCTGATCGAGCCGTCGTCCAAGAATCGTTTCCCATGCCTTGCCGACGACGTCTTGAAATTTCTTCAAGTCGCCTGCTGATTCCGGGATCAGAGCCGTCAGTCGTTCTTCAGAGTCCTGGGTCGCGATTGCCAACGCTCTGATTTCGTGCACGTCGCCAACGCTGCTGCCTGACGGTGCAGGATGTTCGTCATCCCAAACGCTGAGTTCTGATTTCGACAGTAGCTCGAAGTCGCGCTCGAGCACCGGCTCTTCGAACCCGAGTCCAAAGTGGCGATTGAAGAATCCATACATGACCGCGCGGTTCACGTGGTTGTAGTTGTGTTTGAACTGAGTGTGAAAAACGGCAGTCAGTCGGTTCTTGTGGCCGAGCATCGAGTACAGATTCTGCAACGCCGGGTAGCCCTTTGTTTTCAGCTCAACGGTCCAGTCGTCGGCGGCCGTGAGCCCCAGAGGCCGGGGCGCAATGGCGGCGGCGATGTCGATGTTGCCCTGTCCGATTCTCATCAGCGGAGCATTCTCGCAGGTGCAGCCGCCCTGCATTGACGTTGAAACCATGACGCACGGCATGGCTGCAGTGATGCGGTCGTCAATGGCTGCGATGATCATCGATTGTGTGCCGCCGCCGCTGGCACCTGTCACGCCGATTCGTTTGGCATCGACATCCGGCAGGTCCAGCAGAAAGTCGATCGATCGAACCGAGTTCCAGGTTTGCAGGCCCATCATGTTCTGTAGACGGAGTTCTGCCTGCGCACCGAAGAATCCCCAGTTTTCCGGCGTGTCCAGGTGGTCGGTATTATCGGGGCGATGGCTGAGCTGGATGGAGTCGCAATTTCCGGTCATGTCGTAGAAAAAGGCAACGCAACCCATTCGAGCCAGTTGGACACAACGCGCCTGAATGTGATTGCGACCTGCGTTGATGAATCGTTCGGCTCCGTCGGCAACCATCTGTCTCGCAGCCGTTTCGCCAGCGTCGTAGAAACGGGCATCGCGCCAGTGGCCGTGCGGACAAAGGACAGCGGGAAACGGTCCCGTCTTTCCTTTCGGGCGATACAGGCTGCCGGTGACGAAGTGGCCGGGCAGCGATTCAAAGTAAACCCGCTCGACGGTGTAGTCGCCCTGGTCGAATCGGCCATGGACCACGGCATTCAGCTTCGATTTTGTCGGCTCGGGCCATAGTCCCTGCGAGATCAGAATGCGACGCTTGATCTCTTCCTGTCGCTGTTCCCACTGCTTCCCATTCTTGACTGACTCAAAGGGAAAATAACTGTTGAGTGTTCTCAGTTCGTCGAGTCGTGCATCCGCTGGCCGCTCGCCTGCCGGGAAAACACGCGGCGTCTCAGCCAGAATGGGACTGGCGCCGACGACCAGAAACAGGAGAGCGAGATTGAGGCGCATCAAAATCTCCACGCGTGGATAAAGACCAATAGGATGTGAACGAGCAACGCAACGCGAGATCGTAGATGCGGCCTGATTCATCTGGCAAGCAGTCAGCGCTCGACGCGGCCACTATGCAACGCAGGCTGAATCACGGTCCGCCGAAACGAGAGTCTCCAGTCGGATCCCGAGACGTTTGGATCACTGACCGCGAGGCGATAAATCGACGCACGATTGCCGGGAACGGGCAGCGGCCCTAAGACTGCGACACGCAGCCGCTCCTGTAAGCCTGGAATGTCGACATGGATACGAATCTGACGTTGATGCAGATCTCTGCTCTCACCGTGGCCGGCATGTGCCATGCGCTGCTGGGCAGCGTGAAAGTTCCCCTCGCTCGGAAGATGGAGATCGACGAGGCTCGCGTCGGCGGGCTGGTCAGCGTCTTTGGAGTAACGCTGATTCCGATGGTGTTCGCGGCAGGGTTTCTGGTTGACCTCATCGGAGTCAGCGGCAAACAGGCAGTGATCGGCGGTGGCTTCGTGGTCGTCATCATAAGTCTGATCATGCTGTCGCGACTGAAGACTTATCGAGTCGCGCTGCTGGCGGTTCTGTTGCTTGGCGTCGGCTGGTCAGCACTCGTCAACGTGCTGAACGTGACGTCGCCGCCAGCGTTTCTGCCTCCGGAAGAGATCGCGTCGCGCATCTCCTACGCGATGAACATGGGCGATTTCATATTCGGAATGGGTGCGTTCATGACACCACTGCTGGTTGTGGCGCTTGTCAAATGGGTGAAATTTGAGGCCGTGTTTCTGCTGCTGGCGGGTCTGGCACTGATTCCATTGCTGCAGGGATTCGGCGTGGACTGGGAAGTGCTTTACGCCGAGCCAACAGACAGTGTGGCCGGCGGACTTTCCAAGCTGTTTGGAAATCCGATCGTGTGGCTGTGTTGCCTCGCGTTCTTCTGTCACGTTCCGATCGAGGCCTCGACGGCGACCTGGGCGACCACGCTTGCGACCAACCGGGGCATTTCCGAAGGCAAGGCGTCGGCGCTGCTGTCCGCGTTCTGGCTGACCTTTATGGGTTCACGACTGGCGACAGCGTTGTTGCTTCCCGCCGGGCAGGACGCAGTGCTCGTTGTCGTCATGTCGGCGCTGTGCATCGCATTCACGATTGGACTGGCCGTCAGTCGAAATTCGCAGACGACATGCGTGATGATCATCGCCGCCGGCCTGATCCTTGGACCGATATTCCCCACGTTGATCGCAATCCTGCTGACGAACGTCGAGGCTCCGCTGCATGGCCGCGCTGTCGGAGTCTTCTTCGCCATCGGCGGCATCGGCTGGACGGTGGTCCCTATGCTGATCGGATATTGCGCGAAACGCAGCACCGTTCAAAAAGCGTTCTTCGTCGCAACGGGATTCGCCGTCGTCCTGACCGCTCTTTCTGTCGCACTCTACGGCCAACACTGATCGTCGCTCTGCATCGTGACCGATTCGTTATGGCTTGATTCAGGCAGCTTTGGTACAAGCAAGGATCGGTTCTTCTCCACTCAAATCGTGACGGTCATGCCTGCGAATCTCATAACACCCTCATTCCTGCGACGCGATTTCCTGCAGCTTGGTATTACCGGGGTGTCGGCGACGCAGGTCGGATCGTTGTCGGGATTCGCTGATGCCGCGAACCGGATTCCCCAGGCTCAACGAGGCAGCTTCGGGCGTGCTCGCAGCGTGATGGTTCTGTTTTGCTGGGGAGGCATGAGTCATGTCGACACGTTCGATATGAAATCCGAAGCGGGCAGTGACATTCGCGGCGAGTTCAGTCCAGTGTCGACCAGTGTGCCGGGAATTCGGATCACCGAGCAACTTCCGCTGATTTCGAAGCAGATGCACCACCTGGCTCTGGTTCGCAGCGTGCATCACGAATCAGCCGATCATCGCAAAGCGGCCTATTGGAATTTGACCGGGCACGCGCCGTCGGCAGCGGAAGGCGGAGTGGCGGCTGCAGTCCCGCCATCGCGGAAGGACTGGCCCAGCATCGGATCTCAAGTCGCCATCGCGATGCGAAACGACCCGCGCTATCACAAGAGCAAGCAAGTCCGGCGTGTTGGTCCGGAAGAATTGGCAGACTCTCAAAATGAGTCGGGAATCGAGTGGAGCAAACTTCGGACCGTCCGGAAGGTCAGTCTGAGTTCATCGATCCTCGGGCGGGGACGATTTCCGACGGGCTCGTTCGGTCATCAGGACGGGTTTACCAACAAACATACCGTCGAGCTGATCGGCATGATTGGCCAGACCTTTGCCACTTCGATTCCTTTAACGCGACAGGCAACAGGACCCACGGCTGACTTTTCAAAGATGGTTGCCGGCGACGGCACGGCTGGCGACTGGGGCTCGGACACTCATGGACGAGGCGGCAACCTGTGTCTCGTCGGCGACGGCGAAGTCAGCGTTCCGCACGCGGGTTTCGGCTGCCACGCCAACAAGTTCATCACGTTCAATCTCGACGAAATTCGCACCCGTCATTTTGACGGTTCCGACAAACCGTTCGTCTTAACGTGCCGCGTCGGGGTCAACGGCGATCCGGGCGTGCATGTCACCGCTGTCGGTCAGGCTGGAATCTGGCTCGATGGAAAACCCGTCGCCGTCAGCGGGCTTCTGCAAAGAGACGCACCATCAAAGAAGCTGGAAGCCGTCATTCGCTCGGGAGCCAGGTACCTGACGCTGGCCATGCTGAACGGTGACGGTTCAACATTCTACGATGACATTGCGATGCGGGATGTCGATCTGCACGAAGTCGAGGGCGAACTTCCCGAGCCACTCCCGGAACCGGATCCAACCGAAGTTGCATCGTCAGCCGTTCCAGTCACGGAAGAACTGGCAGCAAATCTGCCGCGCACAATCTCGATTCCTTACCCGCTGGCAGATCGAGGATTACTCAACGGACAATACGGTGGGTTTCTCGGCCTGGAATACGATCCAGTCTTCATTCATCCGGGACAGGGGACTTCGTACAAGGGAGTCTCGCCGAATTCCGGAACGGTTGATCTGACACTTCGCGGTGTCACCAGACGCCGGATGGCCGAGCGTGGTCGACTACTTGACGGACTGAATTCGGGATTCAATTGGACGAAACCGGAAGATTCCGAGTTTCGCTTACAGGCCTCGCAGGATCAGGCGATCAACATGCTGTTGTCGCCGGATGTCGAATCAGCGTTCGATCTTTCAAAAGAAGACAACAGAACGCACGAGATGTACGGCGATCACGTGGCGGGTCAAAGCACGCTGCTGGGGCGACGGTTGACCGATGCCGGAGTGCCGCTGGTGACTGTCAACCTGGGTGTTGGAGATCTCAACGGATCATCCGGCGACAACTGGGACACACACGGCAACAATTTCAATCGACTGAAGAACGACCTTCTGCCACCGTGGGACCGTGCCGCTTCGGCACTTGTTCAGGACCTCGTCCAAAGCGGAAGGATCGACGACACACTCGTCGTATTCCTGACTGAATTTGGTCGTACTCCTAAAATCAATGGCGGTGCTGGCCGCGACCACTTCCCGAATTGCTACAGCGTCCTGTTCGCCGGTGCTGGCGTGCAGGGCGGAATGGTGCTTGGCAAGTCGGACAAGATTGGCTCCCGCCCCGTGGAAGCAGCCTGCACGCCCAAAGACATCCACGCCACCATTTTCCACGCGTTGGGCATCAGTCCCGACTTCCAGATCAGCGACCAGGACGACCGGCCGCTGACCATGTGCGAAGGCGTGCCGCTCCCGATCTTCGGGTAGTCGGACGGCCAATTACGAAGCGTGCATCTCGTCATGCCCAACGACTCTCGTCGCTCTGAATGTCGCCAATCAGTCGTTTTCGGCCATGCAAAGCGAATGATGCAGCGACTTGAACTGTGGCTGTCGGGCAAGTTCAAAGCCCGTCAGACCAAAGACGCTGCTGCCCCGTTTGTTCCTTCCGAAATCAAGCAGAGAGGTCGCATCTCCCTGGAAATTCTGCGTCTGACGGGACTGTTCGACCGACCGATCACGATGGGTGAATTCGTGGCGCTGCTCAAAGGCGACGCCACCGACAGTGGGCCGATCCCAGGTCTGACGGACCAAGCCAGTGAAGCAAGTATCCCCACGCTCAATCAGGCGATCCGAAACCTGGAATCTGTCAACTTACTGGTACGTGTCTCGGATGATCCGATTCAGTTCAAGTTAGAGCCCTGGCCGTCCGTCGAAGGCTCGCGCCCTTTCCTCGACGCCCACCCGCTGGTCCGTGAGTATTTCGCCGGGACGTTGACATACAAGCACGAAGCGCAAGCGAGTGAGTCCAGCACTTCGAGCGGAGCAGACGACCCGCAGTCACCGGAAGGAACTCACTCGCTTGCGCGTCGTGCTTGTAGTGAGGACTCTGTTCGCGAAGCGCACCGTCGCCTGTATGAGCACCTCAAACAGTCCGCCCCCGAACGGCCCGACAACCTCAACGACATGATGCCGCTGTATCACGCCGTCGCCCATGGGTGTAAGGCGGGGTTGTGGCAGGATGCGCTCGACGACGTCTATTTCGAGCGACTGCATCGCGGAGCCGAGGCGTATAGTGTGAAAAAGGTCGGAGCGTTCGGTGCGGAGTTATCAGCGATCTCGCAGTTCTTTGAGAAGCACTGGCGTAAGCAACTTTCCACCGTTACGCAAGCCGACCAAGCGTGGGTATTGAACAACGCTTCGTTCTTCTTGCGAGCACTCGGAAGGCTTGCGGAATCGCGTGAACCGCGACTCGCAGCACTTGGTGCCCGAATCGCTGCGTCGAGTTGGGAGAATGCCGCCATCACTGCCTCGAACCTGAGCGAACTGTGGCTGACGCTGGGCGACGTGTCGTCCGCGGTGCGTCAGGGCGAGCAGAGCGTGGCGCTGGCCGACCGCAGCGGCGATGCCTTTTGGCGAATGGGGACTCGGACGACGCTGGCCGCTGCCCTTTTTTGTGACAAGTTGCCAAGTTGCCAAGTTGCCAAGTTGCCAAGTTGCCAAGTTGCCAAGTTGCCAAGTTGACAAGTTGACAAGTTGACAATGTGACAAGAAACGTGAGCCGAACACGCTCGCGTCGGGCCTTTCTGCCTCGCCGCGGCGAGCGCCGTTGGCTCACCCGCTCATCTTGCCTTCCGCGAGGCCGAGGCGAAGCAACAGGAGAGGCAGCCGCAGTATCTCCTGCTCTACTCGGTGCAGGGCTACCAGTACTGCGAGCTTCTTCTGGCCGATGTTTGCCTGCGGATCGGGAATCTCCTCGCAGGGAGCAGACCGGATCAAGCGCAGCCCCAAGTTGTGGGACGGTCTCCTGACTGTCCCACCGGCACGACCGAAGGTCTCCCGAAATCCTCGGTGGGGAGACCTGTGGTCAGCGACGTAGACGGGTCAGGAGACCCGCCTACAACCAGCAGCGACAACGCGACAGAAGGCGCCCCAGCATCGCTGCACTCGGTCCGGCCTGCGGACGACGGTCTCTCCGAACTGCAATCCGAAATCGAATCGCTGCGAAATCGGGACGAGAAGATGTTTGAGTGGCGACTGGAAGGCGACCCGCTTCTCGACGTCGCTCTGGACCACTTGACGCTCGGTCGGACGTGGCAGTTGTCGGCTCGTTTGGAGATCGCTCGCAGTTCCGGTCTTTCTCCGTCCTCGCCCGTCGCGTCGTCGGATCAGGAGCCCTCGGAGCTTTGCCCCGATCGCGAAATCTCCGTCGTCGCCGAGTCGCCTTACTCCCAGTCCGAGCATCACCTCACCCAAAGCGTCACCCTGCTCCGCCAGGCCGGCCAGCAGCAGGAACTGCCCCACGGCCTGCTGCACCGCGCTGCGCTGTGGCGCGAGATGCTGGACGTAGGGCCGGTTCCCACCGGCCCTACGGATTATCTCGCCAACGCCGAACGCGACCTGTCCGAAGCCGAAACGATCGCCGAGCGTGGATCGATGCTCATTTGGCAAATCGAAGCCGCGCTGGAACGCTCGCGACTGTTTCTCACACTCGCCCATCCGAACTTTGCGTCTTCGCGACGATGGGTGAACACTGACGCAACGGATGACTCACGCGAAGGCGCTAGGACGCAAAGGGAATGGCTCGACCTGGCTCGCGAAAAACTGGACGAAACAAAACGACTCGTCAAACAAACCGAGAAGCCCTACGAACCTCACGTCCCCGACTGGGAAGATTGGGACCCGCCCGAATACGTCGGCCTCTTCAAAGAGGGCGACATCGTCGGCTACCACTGCCGCAACGACGAACTCAAACGGCTTGATCGAGAGATCGAAGCGTTGTCCGACTCAGTCGGATGAGGATGTCGGCAGGGGCATTGTGAGAAGCTCCGAAAAGCCACGTGGATGCCGTGATGCTTCTGAAGTTGGCTCGGGTGACGGTAGAATCTAGACTGTTGAGCGTTCACTCTTTGCAGCGCGGCTGCAGTTTGTTGGACGATTCTGATTGTTCAGTGCGACGCCCGCGGAAAACGGAGATCACTGATGGTCACCTCTACCGGCATCTATAAACTGCAACTCGACAGTCCCCTTGCCGAGGCGTTCTCTACTGCAGTGGCCACCGACAAAAGACTGAACACAAGCGGCGCGGCAATGCAATATTCACGACAGGTCGTAGCAAACCAATGTTGAGGATTACTTCATTCGCAATTTAGAGTCGATTCATGACCCAGCACACATGCTTCTCGATGAATTCACCGCAAGGTTCGAGGTGGTCGCCCACCAGGACTCAAAAGAAAAAATCGAGTTTCAGTTAGGGGAAGTCCGGACCCAACCGTCATGTCTCCCACCAAAGACTGGTGGGAGACATAAAGATTGAATCCGGACGTGTTGTGGGCAATCGACTTACGTCGACGTGAGACGTAAAGGTTGGAACGGTTGAGACATAAAGGTTGGATCTTTCCTCGCTTTGAGACACAAAGCTTGGATCCAAGACAGTCTCGATGATAACAGCATTGCCCGCCCAACCGTTCGATGGCTGTGAGTTTGGCGTCGTCCTGTGGAACCTGTTTTCGTTTGCTGTTGCCCAGTTTGCTGCGTAATGCAGTGCCCGTTGTGCCGGCCTCGCCTCTGGCGTAGATGCCATCAGTTCGTCCCACAGCGTCTCGACAGGATCAGAAAACTCCCACGGTAGATCGAGGGCTTCATGCACCAGTTGCCCAGCAATTGTGATCGTGGCCAAGTGCTCTGACCTTCGTGCGGCGACAGCGTCATTGCCTCGGTCCATATAGGCCTGCTTCAATGCGTGATGCTGGTTCTTCCACTCGCCCCGAGTTACTGTCAATTGTTGTGTTTGAGCGTTGGTTGGTTCAGGCGGCGTTTTCTTTGGATGGATTGTTTTCAGAGGAACGTTGCAGCTTCTTTTCTTTGAGCGTGTGTTCGTTT
>JBLFXD010000187.1:0-9693 GCA_047611045.1 Planctomycetaceae bacterium
CTCAACCCGTCGTCGTCACGCGTGCCTGTCGGAGTTTCTGCGTCCATGCCCGACTGATATCAGATTCCCGCCCCTGCGCCAGGCCCAGTTTTCAATTTCAAAATTGGACAGCTACGATAGACCCAGCTCTCCGAGAAATTCAGGTGCGAGATACAGGTAACGCTGCGAGTCAATCCGCAGCCTGGACAAGGCAGCGACAGCATTTTCCGTATCCAGCAAAGATCAATTCCTAAGCCGTCAACTGGCAGGTAAAAAGACGAGACGATTGCGAGAAGTGAGAAAACTTTCGTCAGAGGACCAAACAGTACATCGTAGAGATTTTTTGACGTGTGGGCGGCAGGCTTGTGCGACTGCTCCGGATTCGAATGACTGTCATCCATAGTTTCGCACTTCAGGCCGAATTCTGCACGAATTAGCACTGATGGATATTGAATTTTCCCGGAGAACGCAAGTCGCTCACTTGGTACACAACATTTGAGGACTCCCGCTTCGGACGTCGATCGCCACTCACCGACGTCCGTCGAGCACGTCGAAGTCGACACCAGCCGCGACATCGCCGAAGCCCTGACCGGCTCCCTCAACCGTCGTTGTCTCCTCAACCGCTGCCGATAGTCGGAAGTTTGACAATGACTCCTTGACGGCTGATAACGCAGGTAGCCTGCGTCGCCTGCCAGCTTCGTTCAACGCACAATTGCCGGGCCTCGACCAGCCAACGTTACTGCTTCTTTTGCTGGTCTTATTGGTTTCTCCCGTCGTCATCGACGGCGATCATCGTCACGCGGAATTTCGTCAAAGCATGCTTGTGATGCTTGGGCGATTGCCAGCTCACAATGCCCTTGAAGCGTCAACAGCACTGCTCGCCATAGCTGAGTTTCTGCGTGGAGTATACTGAATCCACACTCTCTTGCGATTTCCAGGGGCGTGTGAAGATTTGCCAACATGTCGTCAATGTCGTCAATGAATTCCTCATCAACAATTCTGTTTTGCATTTCGTTTGATATTTCGTCGTGAAGAGTTTTTGCTTCACTGATGTGTCCCCAGCAAATAATTTCACGTGCATTCTGCTTAATCGCCCAGTCGAGTGCTTTGCCGGCGCGTAATCGAGCGATTGGGAAATCATTGTTAATTCGGGCAATGTCGGCACGTACTAAATCGCACGCCGCGCTGTCTGCATGTAGTCGGCGACCTGTTAAATCCTGGGAGATTTGATCGTATGAATTGACAAGAGTTTCGGCTTCGTCGATTTCGCCAAGTCGAATAAGTAGCCGGGAATGTGCAATACCTGTTGAACCAATTGTGGGACCGGAAGACCAGGCAGGCGGAATTCTGCCGAATGCGCAACGCTCATAATGCTCTCGCCCATTCGACGTCGGCCCAGGCAGACATTTTCAAGGCCGAGTCCTCGTACCGCCTGTTTCGAACGCCTGAGGCATTGCTGGTGAAATACGAGGTGGATAGGATCGAGAGGTCACCGGGAAATTGCAGAAGGATGGCTCCTTTGAACTGGAACTCGCTCACTACGAATCGTCGTGAATTGTTTGCGATGGGAGGGCTGTCGGTCGGGGCGGTTTCGCCGTTGGGGCTTTCGTTGGAGCAGGTTCTGGCGAACGAGTCGGCCAGTGGCGGCAAAAAGCAGATCAACGTGATCTTCATGTTCTTGCAAGGTGGCGCTAGTCATATCGACATGTACGATATGAAGCCGAACATGTCTGACGAGATCCGCGGGAAGTACGATCCAACGTCGACGAGCATGCCCGGACTGCAGTTGAGTGACCAGTTGCCGAAACTCAGCGCGTGTGCCGACAAGTTTTCGCTGATTCGCTCGATGCAGTCCTACACGTCGAAGCATGGCGAGGGCGATGTCCACATCATGTGCGGCAGCGAGTTGGATCGGAATGTCCAGGCTCCCGGAATCGGCGCGGTGCTCAGTCTGCAACAGAAGCAGCGAGCTCCTGTTCCACCGTTCGTCCACATGGGAGACATGAAGCATCCCTCGTACAGCGCTCCCGGTTTCGGCGGTTTTCTGGGGCGTACTTACAACCCGTACCTGATCGATCAGAATCCGAATTCTCCGAGTTTCTCGGTTCAGGAATTCGATTCGGCGCCGGATGTTGACGTCAGTCGTCTGGCCGGTCGCACGAGCCTGCTTCAATCGCTCGACCAATACCAGGCTCGCAGCGAACGGCAGCTTGAATTCGCGCGGGCTCACACGACGTTTACCGAACAGGCACTGAACCTGGCGACTTCACGGAAAGCGAAGGAAGCGTTCGACCTTTCACAGGAACCTGCAAAACTTCGAGACGCTTACGGTCGCAACCGGGTTGGCCAGGGAATGCTGCTGGCTCGTCGTCTGGTCGAGGCCGGTGTGCGGTTCGTGACGATTCAGGGTTACGTCGATACGGGCATTTATGCCTGGGATCATCACTGGGGCATCTTCCCGCATCTGGATATTCAACTGCCGATTTACGACAACAGCTACTCGGCTCTGTTGAACGATCTCGACGACCGGGGACTGCTCGAAACGACGCTGGTTATCACGGCGGGCGAGTTCGGCAGAACGCCGAAGATCAACACGGATAAAAAAGGCCCGGGTCGTGATCACTGGGGCCGCTGCTTCAGCCTGACGATGGGCGGCGGCGGCGTGAAGACGGGGCAGGTGATCGGTTCCAGCGACAAATTTGGAGCCGTTCCCGAGGACCGGCCGGTGTCGGTCCCTGACTTTGTCGCGACCGTCTACCACGCGCTGGGCATTGATCCGGGCGCGGAATTCGTCGCTCAGGGCCGCCCGATGAAAATGCTCCCACAAGGCTCGGTGATCAGCGAGTTGGTTTAGACTGTGATTGAAAACTCTCGATTTCGATATAGCTGCGGTCGCCAGACAGCGGAAATCCACCGTCTGGCGACGGTAGCTACCGGGTTTTCAAACAGAGCCTCGCAGTCGATCCGTACGGACCTCAAACACTCCGCCGGGTTGGACTCCACACAGCAACGCGATGCCATTCTCACAAAACGGCTTCCCGCACGATGGCTTCGAGTTTGCGACTTGCGATGGATTCGGGGCTCTTCTACCAGCAGAATCGTGCCAGGCGTCGGTGACCTGCCGTCATGAGTGCCGACTATCCAATGCGACCGCTGTCCTTGTCGTGTGGCACAGAAGGCCGTGCATGCTTCTGGAAGGGGTTTGTCAAATGTCAGAAACTATTGCCACTTTTGAAGACGTCCGCCGAGCGGAAGCGGTCATTCACCAACACATTTCTCCTGCGCCACTGATTCGTTCTTATCGACTGGAAAAGGAACTGGGGCTGCCGCCGGAGCGTCGAGTATGGCTGAAGGATTACGGATGGACGCCGGTCGGTTCCTTTAAGCTGATGGGAGCCCTCAACTGGATGGCCAACAATCTTGAGAGAATCGGCGACAGGCCAGTAGCTGCACACTCGTCGGGAAACTTTGCGTCCGGCATTGCCTTCGCCGGGATGCGATATGGGAAACGAGTCATCGTTGTCATGCCGGATTCTGCTCCCGCGGTAAAGTTTGACCTTACGCAATCCTTTGGCGCAGAGATTCGGACGTACGACATTTCCAGGGACCACGAGACGAATGAGCGAGATCGTCTGGCTCGGGAAATTGCAGAAGAAGAAAATGGCGTGCAGGCATCTCCGTACGATGACAACCACGTGATCGCTGGCAACGGCGTCGGCGGGCTGGAGATTGCTCAGGAGCTAAGACGGCAAGATCGAAGCGTTTCGCATTTTGTCTGTCAGGTCAGTGGTGGAGGACTGATGGCGGGACACGCACTGGCAATCGCTGAGGCGTTTCCCGGCGCCGCAGTCGTCGGTGTCGAGCCTGACACGGCTGCTGACTTTCAGCAGTCCCTCGCAACGGGCGAGCGTGTACGGGTTGATCTTCCAACAGGCATCTGTGACGGACTGCTGTCCTACGATGTTGGAGAGTGCAACTGGCCCATTCTTCAACGACTCGTTTCACAGGCTGTCACTGTTCCGGACACTAATACTCGGCAGGCGATGAAATGGCTGTACGAGAACCACGGGCTCTGCACCGAGCCCTCTGGAGCGATCACCACCGCGGCAGTTCTGTCAGGCAAAGTGTCGCTTCGTGGCGAAGGCGATATCGTGCTCGTCGTGTCAGGACGGAATGTGGACGACGGTCAATTCCACAACTGGATCGACGTTGAATGATTCAAAGGCGAGTGCCCGGCACTTTCGGTTTGGGAGGTCCGCCGCCGAGTTGGACTCGGATGTCGATGCGTTGGTCTTTCCGGAGGATGGCGATCTGGACGATGTCGCCGGGTTTGAGGCTTTCGATGGCTTCGCGGAAGTCGGCGACCGTCTTAACGTTCTTGCCGTCGACGGCGACGATCAGGTCGGCGGTACTGCGGTCGAGTCGTTCGAAGACGAACGGGCCTCGGCGCTGACGGAGCAGAGTGGGGCCGCGGACACCGGCCTGTTCGGCAGGGCCGCTGGGAGTCAGTTGTTCGACCAGCAGGCCATTCTCGGTTTCGAAGACTCGCTGGATGCCGATTTCGGCGCGGTAGACTCGGCCGTGAGTGATCAGTTCGGGAACGACTCGCGAGACCAGGTTAACGGGAATCGCAAATCCGACTCCGGCGCTTTGACCAGTGCGGCTGGCGATGGCTGTGTTGATGCCGATCAGTCGACCGTGGAGGTCGAGCAATGGGCCGCCCGAGTTGCCGGGATTGATTGACGCGTCGATCTGGATGATCGATTTGATCGACCAGTTTTCCTGGACCTGGATCGAGCGATTCAGGCTTGACACGATGCCGGTGGTCAGCGTTCTTTCCAGTTCGAACGGGTTGCCGATCGCGAGTACCCGCATGCCGACTTTCAGTTTGTTGGAATCGCCCATCGTGATTGGAAACAGCGCGTCGTCCGGAGCGTCAATCTTGATGATGGCGATGTCGTTGGGCGGGTCGTAACCAACGACGCGGGCTTCGTAGGTATCGCCGTTGAACAGGGTCACTCCGATGTTTCGGGCATCGGCGACGACGTGCCAGTTGGTGACGATGTGCCCGGAGCTGTCGATGACGGATCCCGATCCGGTCCCCTCCGACGTCTGCTCGGTGAAGAAGAACGAGTCCATTCTTGTGCTGCGAGTGGTGATGTTGACGACGCTCTTGTGGAGCTGCTCGTAGACCGAAACGTTGATCGCTTCTTCGGCGGTCAGCCCGTCGGCGTTGAAGTACTTCTCAACGTTTCTCGCTGCGGGGCGAGGAAGCTGCGGCGGAAACAGTGGACCCGTCTGGCCGGGGCGGTCTTGCGCAACCGCAGTGCCGCGATCGGAAATCTGCCCGTTAAGCATCCAGACGGTGAAGAAACTTCCGAGAATCGCCGAGCAAATACAACCAGCCAGAAATCTCATTCGTCTGTCTCCATAATCGTCGTTCGCGCTGCCGTTAAACGTCGCTGATCGTCCGTCAGAGGCTTCCTGTTTAAGTCACTCTGTATCGAACCGCGAATGAACACGAATGAGGGGCTGAACGAGTCTTGTGAATTCGTGTTTCTTCGTGTTCATTCGTGGTTCAAATTTCAAAGTCCCGGCAGCCTGGACCGATCATCTGTGATATGACTCGCAGCCGGAAGGCCACAAACTTCGTTACGACCTCACGGATGTTAGTCGTTTGGCTGCCTGCCTCAAGATGTTTCATTTCGCTCGAAGATTCTCGGGCGGTCATCAATCGAAAAGGATTCTCCCATGAAACGGATTGCCATACTGACCGCCGGCGGTGACACGCCCGCTTTGAACGCCACTCTGTTTGGTGCTGTGCAGAAAGCCAATGAGCTGGGCATCGAAGTTTACGGATTGATCAAAGGCTTCGGCGGGATGGTCAGTCCGCAGTTGCCTCACGTCCGGTTGAATCCTCTGTTTTCGACCATTCCTGAACTGGACCCCTGCCTGGGTGGGACGATTATCGGCGCGTCGCGGACGTATATCGACTCGGATGACAAAGAGCAGTTGCAGGCGATTGCAAGGAGAATGGAGAAGCTCAGTATCGACGGTCTGATCTGCGTCGGTGGCGATGGGACGATCAACGGGATGCAGCCGCTGAGCGAATATTTCCCGTGCGTGCTGGCTCCGAAAACGATCGATAACGACCTCGGCCTGAACTACATCGACGAGCCCAATGAATGGGTGAAGGACGAGAACGATTCGATCCACGATGGGTACCGGCATGTGTCGACTCGCGACGCGGTGTCGCTCGGCGAGATTGTCAACTACGTGACGCCGGGATATGCCACTGCCGTGTTCGTCGTCGCGCAGAGCATTGAGCGAATTCGCACGACGGCGGAAAGCCATCGCCGGATTGCGATTGTCGAGGTCATGGGACGCGACTCCGGTTACATCGCTCTCGGAGCGGCGTATGGGCAGCCGGACATGATTCTGATTCCCGAAGTGGAACTCGACTATCCGAAAGTAATCAGCCGCGTGCGCGAGCTTTACGATATGCAGAAGCACGTCGTCATTGTGATTGGCGAAGGTGTGCAGGATTCCGACGGGCAGCTTGGTGCGAAGTCAAAGAGTGTCGACCCTGCTGGGAATATTCTCTTTAGCGGAGCGGCAGAACGGCTCGCCGAAATCCTCGTGAAGGAACTGGGCGACGACTACTTCCGCAAGAATCAGCGTCACGACGACGCGAAGTCCGCGGTGTTCACTCGAAAGGTCGGACACACTCAGCGAGGCGGGCGGCCGATCCTGTTCGACCGTTTCTACGGGGCTCAGCTTGGAGGCAAAGCGGTCGAGATTCTGAACCGCGAACAAAACAACCATCTGGCGACGTTGAACTGGTCGAGTGACGCTGGGTTCACTCTGGAAGAACTTTCGGCGAACAAACTGCGGGACCAGTGGGGAGCGATTCACGCTCGGGAAGTTCATCATTCGCTTTACAGCGAGCAGCGGTTTCAGCCGTCAGAGTTGGGGCGGCAGTACTTCGCTCCCATTTTTCAAAACGCGATCGGCCACGAAGATATGGAGGCCATCAAGTCGCATCTGTTTTCGCCGGGAAATCTGGTGACGCGATATCAGAGTTTCAACGTTGAGATGCAGAAACGAATTCAGTATCTGGACTGATTCACCGCTCGATGAGGACTGTTGAATTCACACCATTTGGTTGTCGATGGAGTGCGTAGAAATGTCGCTGCTGCTGGGGATCGATCTGGGAACGACCAAGACGACCTGTATCGCCGTTGAGTCTGAGTCTGGGGAAATCGTCGCGTCAGTCGCGATTCCGACGGGCGGGAATATCACATCGGACGAAGACCGCAAACTCGGCCGATCGGAATGGGATGCGGAAGCTGTTCTGCGAAGCGGTTTCGACTGTCTCGCTGAGATTGTTAGAGCACCCGCGGTCGAAGGTCGCACTGTCGTCAGCGTTGGCGTGACGGGGCAGCAGCATGGGATGGTGCTGGTTGATTCTGATCTCAAACCGCTGACGCCGTTGATCAATTGGCAGGATCAGCGGGGCAACGAACTGATGCCGAGGAGCGGCGTTAGTTGGGTTGAGGAAGCTCGCCATCGTTGCGGCGATGACTCGTTGCAGAAACTTGGTTGCCGACTGAACTCGGGGTTTCTCGGAACGACGCTGTTCTGGTTGAATCAGCAGGGGAGAGTGCCGTCGAACGGTCGAGCATGTTTCATTATGGATCTGTTTGTCGCGAAGCTCACGGGCTGCGAGCTTCAAACCGATCCTTCCGTCGCGGCTTCCGGTGGGATGATGAATGTCGCCACCCGAGACTGGGACGACGATGTTCTGGCCGGATTGGAATTTCGCCGCGAGCAATTACCGGCGGTCCGTGAAGCAGATTGTCCGGCAGGATTCGCGTCACAAAGCGTGGTTGAGGGTTTGCTCTCTGGTGTTCCGGTTTCCGTGCCGATTGGTGATCACCAGGCGAGTTTCCTGGGCAGCGTCGCGGATCGTCGTTCCAGCGTTCTGCTTAATATCGGGACCGGTGCTCAGGTTGCAGTCTTCACAGAAGGAACGGACTTTGCGCCGCCGATTGAGCTGCGACCGTTTCCCGTTCAGGGCAATCTGCTTTCGAACGTTGGTCTGACCGGAGGCTGGTCGTTTCAGGTCGTCGAGAACTTTGTCCGGCAACTGGGAGTTGACGTTTTCGGCATCGAAGCTGAGCAGCCGCTTTATGGTCGGCTGACAGAACTTGCCGGGCAGGCCGATGCCGATTCACAAGGGCTGCGTTGCTTGCCGACATTTTCCGGAACTCGTTCAGACCCGCTGCAGACGGGATCTTTTACTGGCCTGACGCCGGGCAATTTGACGCCCGCGAATTTCGCTCGGTCAGTGCTTGAAGGAATGGCGGAAAATTATCGCGACGCACTGGACCAGATTTTTGAGATCACCGGTCAGCCGACGAATCCGCTTACGTTGGTCGGAGCTGGCAATGGGCTGCGTGAGAATTCCGTACTGGCCGAAGCGGTGGCTCGACGGTTTGATACGGCGGCAGTCGTGACTCGGCATCGGGAAGAAGCGGCGTTTGGGGCGGCTCTTGTTGGCGGAGTTGCTGCCGGCGTGTTTTCTTCGCTCGATGAGGCAGGGGAGTTGGTTCGTCATCAGGGGCTGTGAATTCTCGTTCTTTTCCCCCCTCACCCGCGGCTGAGACCGCGACCTCTCCCCCAAGGGGGCGAGGTGACGCAGGTTTCTCACTTGCCGACAGAATCAATACCCGCGAGCGTTTCCGAATTGTTCGATGTGCAGCCGCGATGTGAAGCGGAAGCCTGACGTCTCGGCGGCCTGCTCGATCCAGTCGGTCTTCGTGGCGAGTTCTTCGCGGGTTGTTGCCTGAGGCATCAGCCATACTCGGTCGCGGTCGATTTCTGGAAACTCTGTCAGCCATTCTTCAACTTCAGCGACGTCGTTAGGCTGGTCGATCACGAACTTAAACTGGTAGGGCGATGCTGAAATGAGACTTCGGATGACGTCCGGTCGGTGTCGCAGTTCTTCGTGGCGTTTCGACCAGACGAGGGATCGTTCGGGACTCGGAGTTGAGTTCGCCAGTTTCGGGCTGATCGACATCAGGTCGGCGGTCGCTTCGCGAAACACTGTGCCGGCAGTTTCAACGGTGACGAAGTGACCTCGCGATCGAAGCTCGGCAGTCAGCGGGACGATGTCTGAAAGCAGCAGCGGTTCGCCGCCGGTGACGACGACGTGTTCAGCCCCCAGTTCGGCGACCTGTTTCAGAACGTGCTCGACACTTTGCGACGTGCCTTCCGGTTCCCAGGAAGTGAACGGCGTGTCGCAGAACCAGCAGCGCAGGTTGCAACCGGTCGTCCGTACAAAAACTGACGGCGCGCCGGTGAACTCTCCCTCACCCTGAATGGACTGGTAAATTTCAGAGATTTGCAACACGGAAAAACGGGACCTGAAAAGCTGGTTCGCAACGGTTGTTCGCTGAAGTCTTGCACCCGGACAGCGAAATTCGAGCGGTTGTGGCCGGCTGGCGTGCGGAAAATTCTTGACCGACGGGAGTCTCCCCGATCTGTCCGCGTCGTCAAGCATGCGGTTACTTTCGAAAAGAGTTGTTGCGTAATCCGTGAGAACGAGTCCTCATCGTGTGAAGATTTGAGGAGTCAGACGCAGGCCAGAGACGTTCGGCAGGATG
Organism: Planctomycetaceae bacterium; assembly: GCA_047611045.1. Taxonomy (GTDB): domain Bacteria; phylum Planctomycetota; class Planctomycetia; order Planctomycetales; family Planctomycetaceae; genus JABMPE01. The sequence continues at coordinate 9,648 of JBLFXD010000187.1, forward strand.
TTCAAACTGCTGGCTGTTACGATGGCACTCCGGTTGAGGCGGCCTC
>JBLFXD010000188.1:0-9683 GCA_047611045.1 Planctomycetaceae bacterium
AGAGCCTGTTTGTGACCGGTTTCTGTCGTCGCCTTTCCGTCCATCCGCGACTGATAACTGATTCCCCTCGCTGCGTCTGGCCCAGATTACAATCTCAAGATAGGACGGCTACCTGAAAAGCCAGATCGCCGAATACATCGGATGCCGAATGCGGCGGTACACGCCGTGCTTAACGATCTCATGCCCCTTGCGAGTTTCCAGAGTCGGCGACCAGTTGATACCCAGGTCGGCATGCGATCGCCAGAAAAGCCAGAGTCCGACGATCATGAGTACCAGCCCGCAGGCATGCAGCCAGTCTGGTAACTCGTATTCCGCAAACGAAAACAGCGGTGTGAACAGATAGAGGATTGGGAACAGAAGGCTCGTGGAGATCACGACAGGAAGCAGAATCTTCTCCTGCAGACCGACCCGACGATCCATCGATTCGTTGCCTTTCGTCCTGGCAGCAAACTTACCACGCGTGGCAACGTAAACAACGAAGCCGATGGCGAAAACGATGTTCCAAGACTGCAGAATTGCCACGTCGATTTTCCTGTCTGGAGCCAGAGAAGCGTGCCTCTCGCCGCACCACACTCACTGCGGACATGCTGGATGGCCGACGAGAAGATCGATCGTACCACCGGAACCCGCCTGGATGAATGGGGATCGCATCAGCGGCATGGATGCCGCAACGCAGCAGCCACACATTGTGCGATTACGGCCTGCAAAGCCGACCGAAAATACATTTGTCATGGGGACACGTTTGCTGGATTTGATCATGGGCCTGGAGACGGGGCACGGCGCGGTTGAGGGTCTCGTTCGATAACTGGATCTATTTACTGAATCGTCGGAGGACGTTTTCGGTGATCTTCGAGACGGCGTCGTCAACCAGTACGGAACTCGGCCAGCAGATTGATCCGACGGAGAATACGGCTCCCCCTCCGGACGGTTCGTGTATGACGATTTCGGCGCCGCCGTCGTCCGGATTCAAACCACGAGCGAGCAATTGCACATTGGCTGGCGACTGCGCAGAAATCTTGTCGGTTTCGTGACCTGACGCGCCGCCAGGGATCCGTTCGTGCAGGCTCTTTTTGCCGAACGTGTCTCCGTTGCTGAGACCGGTTCCTTCGAAGCACCAGTGAGTCGCGTCTTTCACTTCGTATGGCGCTCCGGTCATGATGCCAGGGAATGTGAATACAACGCCCAGCAGGTTTGCTTCGGATTCCTGACGCTTGTCGAATCGGCTTTCGTATTCGGTTCCGTCCGGTGCGAATTGCGGTTCGGAATGACTCCAGTGGGTGTTCTGATAAACGATGCGGTGGTCGTCGAGGAATTCGACTTCGCAGTTCAGCCCGTTCCCGCCCAGATACATCAGCTTCCCGCCGCGTTCGAAGACCCAGCTCTTCAGCCGGTAGTACATTTCGGTCGACCAGTATTCGGGATGCGTGCTGATGATCAGAACTTTGTACTCGTCCAGCGGGACCTGATCGAAGTGGAACTGAGTTTCGCTGTAGAGGTCGTACTCGAACTCTTTGCGTTCCATCCAGCCGAGCAGGCGCCATTCGGCTGGTGCCATGTGGCAGCCCTGACGACCGGCAATCGGGTCGGTCAACTGTTCGTCTTCGTCGACGTGGTTGTAAGGATCCGGACGATCGAGCGAGAGCGGGGCGTACTCGTCCTGGTCGTAAGTTCGGTGTTCCTGTTCCGTGTAGCGTTTCAGCTCGAGCCGTGAATTGATCGTGGGCGTCGGCGGGAACCGGTCCGCATGTATGTAATTGCTGCGGCCTCCGAAACTGTTGTACGCGTTCCAGTTGATGTCTGACGCCAGCACCGCCACCTTCGACCGCGGAGCACTCGGCGCGACGACCCACGGAAACGAGAAGAATTCTCCCGACTTGCTGCGTGCATGAAAGTAGTGCAGTCCGGAACGCTCGGGAGCTTCCACAGACTGACTCAGCGCTTTGCTTGTGAAGCCGTACTTATTCCATTCCACGCCCGTCTGCGTGTAGTCGCCGTCCGGAGTGATCTGCATCGTGGCTCGCGGACCATGCTCGTCGAAGGTTCCGATCCGGCGGACGAATTCTTTTTCCGCACCGTACCGCCAGAGTTCCAATTCGTACTGCTCGACCGCGTGCACACGAAACTCGGACCGCTCGCCGGACTTCACACACTTCGGCCACGCGTACCCCAGCAGACAGTCTGACAGCAGCCGAAACTGGTACGGCTCGTCTTCGCGAGCCCGCATCTGGACGATCTTCGATCCGAAGCCATCGCCGCCAAACACGACCTCGTAATCGCCCGTTTCAATCTCGGCGTACACCGCGCCAGAGATACTCGATCGTGCGGTGACGACACCATCGGTCCCGCGAAATTCGAACAGAATATCACTCAGTGCCACATAACGTTCGTTGCTGACATACCCGACAAGCATGGTCACCGCGCTCCTTTGCGTCTCCACGTTTTCAATTAATCAGTTCGAGAATATCCAGACTGTCGCGATGAAACAACGCTTCGATTTGCTGCTCATACAGCCGCGGCAGGCGAGTTCCTTCAGGTTGCTGATTGAGAGTTCGCAGGCCATCAACAGACGCATCGACTCATTCCCGGTGCCTCGGCTCTTGAGCAGGTAGCTGTTGTCTCGAGCGTTCGTCCCTGGGGTGAAGTTGGACCACGCCGTCTGCGTGAACGGAGCGGTGTTCGGTACAATCGTGCCGTTCACGACGGTAAAGCCGGCGCCGACATCCGAATCGTCAACGATCAGTGGAGAGCCCGCCCCGGTCACGGTGAAGTCGAACGGGTTACTCGTGGGCACGTCAGTGGTGATCGAGACGCGGCCGGACGCGTCACCGGCGACACCAGTGTCAAACTGCAGCTCGAAGCTGGTCGACATGCCTGGAGTCAGCGTCAATGGAATCGCATCGGTACCGAACACCGAACACCGAACACCGAACTCTGAACCAGACTGAAGCCTGGAGGCGGCGTAATGGGCCCGGTCAGGGTAATGTCGTTGCCGGCTGCTGAATTGTTCGTCAGCGTGAACGTCTTCGTCACCGGAGCGGCCGTCAAACCCGTGAATGTCCACGTCGCGAAGCCCACGCTCGAACCGACCGTCGACGAGAAATCGCCTTCGAATCCCGCACCGACGTCGTGGTTCCAGTCGCCGGACACGATCGCGAACCCGGCATCCTCATCGTCAACGATGACCGAATCGGCCACCGAACCTGCCAGACGGAAACTGAACTCGTCTTCATCCAGGTCATCTGTCGTGAACAGAATATCGCCGTCGAAGTCGCCGACCGCAGCGGCAGTCATCGTGATGCCGAACGTGATCGATTCACCCGGAGTGACCGTCGCGGCCACTGCCAGACTCGATGTGAAACCAGCAGGAATCGCACCCAGTGTGAAGGTCAGAGGGCCGGTACCGGTATTGGTCACTCGAATTGTTTTTCAACAGCCGTTCCTGGTCGAGAAATTCCAAAGTCGAGTACCCCGTTACCATCGAGCAGCAGCGTGTTGTTACTTTGAACTTCTACTTCCGGTCGGACGACGAAGGCGAACGCGCCAGCTCCATGAGCGGCTGTCGTCGCCGACACGGTCAACTGATTGTTCACAATATCGACAGCCGTGACCGTGACCGTGACCGTTTCCTGCCCCAGTTGCAGCAGGAAGTTAGGAGCCGGGAAGGTGGTCGCGTCGACCACATCCAGCGTCGTCGCCCCCATGCGAACTGCAGCCGTCAGTTGCGATGTCTGGGGAGAGGCGACTTTCTTCGTACTGCGCCGTCGTTGGCACAACTCGTGTCGCACGTGATTGGGTTGGATTCTCTCGGGCAAATAGTGGGATCAATTCATGCCGACCGGACTGATGCGCGGTCTGCTGTCCAGCCGGACGTCGACTGAAATCCGGCTCATTCCTGATACGGATCTCTCATCGACCGGGAGGGATGATGAGAGCAGGCTTCTGACGATCGCGATCCTGACCAGCAGGTTGATCCTCAGGATTCGATCCCGAAAGCCGCAACAAGCGAGATCGAGCGCGTCCATGGTTTTGATCGAACTGCAAACACTTCCTCAGGGCATCGATCGCGTCCTCGACCTGTCCCTGCACGCGATAACATTCGGCGAGGTAGAACCATCCGTTGGACAATTCAGGATCGAGCAGCAATGCCTGTTGCAGCTGCGTGCTGGCATCGAGCAGACGGTTTTCGCGAAACGCGGCGATCCCACCAGTCATCGACGCCAACGCTCGGTGCTGGTCGGACAGCTCGTTTTCGCCGCGTGTGAGGTAGGCCTGGCTAAGACCGTCGTGCACAGATTCGATATGCATTAACTCCGCGGCACGTTGGAGTAGCTTGAAGGACATCTCGTCCTGTCCGAGCCACCGATGGCCATACGCCAGTTGCGCCAGCCGCTCGGGTGTGGTTCCACCACGCTGCATGAATTCATTCAGCAGGTCGACTGCCTGCTGGGCATTTCCGATTCGCATTTCCGCTTCGACAAGCGTTACCGCCAGGTCCGCTCGCCACTCCGCTGACAGCAGCTCTCGCAAACTCGTGGCTGCCTGCTGAGGTTGCTTGACTGCCAGCCGGCTGCAGTTTCCGAGTTGCCGATTTAACCCGATGGCTCCGAACTCATACTGCAATTCCGCGATGATCGAGTCCGAGCGCAAGCGGTCCGGTGCACGTTCAACATGGGTCCTGTCGTCAAAGGCTCCAGCAGTGTCGCCCGTCTGTTCGCGCGCTCGAGCCCGCAGTTGATAGAAGGTGCTCTCGTTGGGATGGCCCGAAACCAGTTCGTCCAGGATTGGGATGGCCTCGCTGCCACGATTTGCACGCACGAGGATCCGGACGAGCTGACAGCGGGCCGGCAGATAGTTGCCCGCTTTTCGAAAGGCCGCTTCCGCATTGGCCGCGTCCTCCTGCCGCAGCAGATTGCGGCCGATCCCGTACCAGCAGCGCGCCGGGGCATCGTTAACGGACGTGTGATCGTCGGCGAACGGAAGTGCCTGTCGGAATCTTTCGATGGCTTGCGACGTATCGCCCAGTTGATTGAGTGCCACGCCCCACCAGTAGAGTGTCTCGAATGAAGCCGCATCGTCTGAATCCGCGTCGCGCGCAGCCTGTTCGCAACAGTATTCTCCGTGTGGGAAAAACCCGGCAGCAAGGTACGCTTTACCCAGCGTCAGCCAATTCTCGGCAGCACCGCTGTCGCGGACTGTTTCTTCGAGCGAGCGAATCTCGTCGGCTGTTGCCGGATGGTAATGAGCGAGATTCGATCGCGGCGGCACCGGATCACGCAGCCACACAACCACGAAGAAGGCTGCACCCAGGATCTCAATCGCGATGCATGCCTGCAGCAGTTTCGTGAGCATTTTCATGGCTGATCTCCCGATCGCCACGAGACGACGCGGCCATCCCGGTCAGTATGTTTCAGCATTTTTTTCATCACTCCGGCCACGATGTCGTCGCGGCCGTCGCCGTCCAGATCGCCGCAGGCAACGGTCGTCAAGTGTGTCGGGCGGTCGGCGATCCGCCAAACCTGGAATTGCTGCGAACCGTCGTTTTCCAGCCAGACGATGCATGGATTCCCCGGTTCCTGCCAATCATTGACCATGCTGACCAGAACCACGTCGCGGTCTCCGTCACCATCGATGTCGCCAGCCGCTGCGGCATAAGCGCCGCCGAAGTTTGCAATTCGGTGCGGCTCGAATTCCCAGTTCCCTTTGTTCTCGAACCAGATGCATCCGTGATAAGGCTGCGGGTAAGAAAACTCGTATTCCAGATTGTCACCGATCGGCCAGATTAAATCCGGATCGCCGTCACCGTCGAGGTCGTCCTGAATCAGCCCGGCGCTGCCGATGTCAAAATTGTCGGAAACGTGCAGGCGGCGCGAATGGAAATCTCCGCCGCCTTTGTTTTCGAACGCCCAGATCTCTTCTTCCTCCTGCGACACAACGGCCGCAATATCAAGGTCGCCATCGCCGTCGAAGTCGGCCAGCGGAACGTGAATCGTGCCCGGAGCATGCAGCAGGACGTGATCGCGAAATTCTTCGCCGCCGCGGTTTTCCAGCCACAGAATCTGCCCGATGCTGTACCCGAACACGGCGACCGCGATGTCAAAGTCGTCGTCGCCATCGAGATCCCCGACACGAACGTCCGTCACGCGACGCACATCATCAAGAATTACATGCGAAACGAATCCATCGTCGGTCTGTTCGAGCCAGACGACTCGGCCCGAGTAACGATCTGTTCCGAACAGGTCACCCAGAATCGCGACAACCACGTCCTGGTCGCCGTCCTGATCGAGGTCCGCGACCGTCGCATGTGCCGGAACCAGCAGATCGCTTCCCAGCACATGTTCTTCCCAGTTTCCCTGTGGATGCTGGCGATACCAGATCACCTGGCTGCACAGCGCGTCGCAAACAATCACGTCAAGAAGTCCGTCCTGATCAAAATCAACCATCTGGACATTGGTGATTTGCGCGTTCCATGCCGGTTCCGGCCCGATCGATTTCTGCTCAAACGACCGTTTCGATTCGGGAAACGACGTTCCGCCGGAACGTAGTTGAGGCGGAGATTTCAGCGCACGCACCAGCGGCTTTGAAAAGTACGCGAGCGGCGGAATCGCGATGGCAACCAACAACAGAGTGATCAGCGCCCGCCTCGGCTTTGCCGTCTCGACGCGTCGATCCTGCTCCCCGGGGTTAACTGGTTCAGCCGTCACGAATCACTCTCTCTTTCAGGGACAATTTCCATCTTACTCGGCACTCGCCAAACCAGGCCGGTCAAGTCGGAACGCGCGTTTGGCTCCCTCGATCACGAGGTATTCGGCGTCCGCTTCCAGATCGGCGTGGGAGTCGAGCTTCCCTGACGGCCACGCGATGTCAATCTGCTTCACACTTGCGGAGTCCGACAGGCCGAAAACTAACAGTCGCTGGTTGCTGGCCTGATAACCGTCGCCGGCCGTCAACTGTCGGGTGATTTTACGCCGGTCCAGGTGCAGGGTCACCGTCGTGCCGATGGCATCTCGCGAAGAGTCGATCCCCCGCAGCTTGAGCGACAGTGATCGTCCGTGCTGAGCGGTCGTATTCGTCAGCAATGCGGCCGGTTGATCCAGATTGGAGATCACTGCGTCCTCGCGCCCGTCGCGGTTCCAATCCCATCGCGTCAGGCTGCGCCCGAGAAACTGACGCGTGAAATACGGTCCAACCTCGGAACCTGATTGAAGCGAGAACCGCCCGTCACCGGTGTTGTAGTAGAACTCCGGCGGCATCTGATACGGTCGACCGTAGCGGCGATAATCGTCGATGTGCCCATTGGCGACGAGCAGGTCGATCCGTCCGTCGAGGTCAGCGTCGAGAAACTGCGTACCAAATCCGAGCAGCTGCCGGCTCGGTTCAGCGAGTCCCGCATCTCGCGTCGTGTCGGCGAAGGCCAGGCCCGACACCGCCTGATACAACGTGTTTGACTCGTTTAGAAAGTTGGTGACGAACACGTCAAGGTCCCCATCCCCATCGACGTCTCCGGCGGCGATGCCCATGCACCCTTCGGCACGACCTGCCTGGTTCAAAGCAATTCCTGCCGACATGGCTCGCTCTTCGAAGATCGTTGATGGATCCGACTGAGAACCTCCGTTAACAAAGAAAGAGTTCGCAGCCGTGTCGTTCGCAACGAACAGGGACAGCCGGCCGCTGCCTTCCCAATCGGCAGCGATGACTCCCAGCCCTTTGCCGTTGGGCACCTGGACGCCGGCTTCCGCCGTGGCATTCCTGAACCGGCCGTCCCCTAGATTGAGATAGAATTGGTCCTGTGCCGCCGGAAAGTGGAATGGCATGCACATTCGCGGGCGTCCGTCCTTGTGCTGGCAGACGGTTTCAAAGATCGACTCGGCTTCGAGATAGTTGACGGAATAGATGTCCGGCAACGAATCACCATTGAAGTCGGCGACGACGCAACTGGTAGACCACCGCGGATCGCCAACGTCGGCGTGACCGCTGGCGTCGTGAAACGTCCCGTCGCCGTTGTTTTGAAACAGCCGATTCGCGCCGATGTTGGCAATGTAGAGGTCGTCGAATCCGTCGTTGTCAAAGTCACCCACGGCGACGCCGGTGCTGAAGCTGTCTTCGACCAGACCGGCTGCGCGAGTCACGTCCGCGAATTCTCCATCACCGAGATTCCGGAACAGACGGTCAATGTGCTCGGTCTGGTCGCCGCGAGATTCCCAGCGGCATCCCTGCGTGAAATGGAGATCCGGCCAGCCGTCCGCGTCGTAATCCAGCACGCCGCAACCGCCGCCGTTAAATTCGTACATACGCTGGCCCGCCTCCTGGGAACCGGGACTATTGAAATACTGAAACTCAATACCGGCCGATTCCGCGTCGTCGCGAAACGTGACCGCTGATTCTGCCGGCATCGAAGATGCGTCCGCCCGTCCGAACTCCGACTGCCATGTCGGTATGGGAAGATGGGACAGATCACAACGAAGATCGACGGGGCGGCATACCAACGTTAGCGGCGCGTCCTTCAGCATCGAATGCAGCGTTCGAGCCCGAGCGACTGCCCACTCGGCGTTTGGGTCGATATCGCGGGCAACAACGCACCATCCCCACGCTTCCCAGAGCCGGCCGACGCGTTCCAACTGCTCGACAAGTGGCCGGATCGGGGCTGCGCTGGTGTGTCTTTTCGAAGTCACTCTGTCCGACGTTGCACGAAGTTCAAGGAGCATTTGCACCCGCTGCTCAAGAAACGCTGCCGTCGCGTCGTCAATGCTGGTGAAGTAGTGAAACAGTTGATACGTCGCGTCGCGATTTGTGGAATCCTGCAGCAGCGTCTCCCAGAAACAACGTGCGGCTTCCTCCTCTCTCCCGTCGCGTTCCGCCAACCGCCCGCGAGTGAGCCAGAATCGTGCATCGCTGACGAGGCGTGATTCCTGCTCGGCCAACAACGAACGCAAGTCGTCAAATCGCGCTGACTCCCACAGCAAATCCGCCATCGCGATACGGGCTTCGGTAAATCGAGGATTCGTCCTGACGGCGCGTGAGAGCAACTCGAGCGCCTGCTCGTTCCTGCCCGAGTTGCGGTCGTGCCAGGCAAGGCCAACCAGGACACTCGGACTTTCCGGAGCAGCGTTTTGATAACGCTGAAGTTCCTCAACGTTGAACAGCGCGCCGCTATCCTCTCCCAGCAGAGCCAGGAAATCGGCGTCGAACACGCCCTGTCGAAACAGCCGCAGAATAACTGGGACCGCTTCGCTGCGGCGCGCTTGAATTCCCAACAGACTCGCAAGCTGAAACAGCCCGTTGCGGTCTTCGGGACCGTGTTTCAGGGCCGCTCGAAAATAAGATTCGGCAGCCACGGCGTTCCCCGCGTGGTGCATCTCGATACGACCACACCGCAACTGCGCATGGATTGCCGCCTCAGAGGAACCGGCGGGAACGCGGCGATAATATTCAAGAGCCCGATCGTATTGTTCCATCGCGAACGAGGTGTCGCCGACAAGTACCAGGGCGGCTGTGTGGTTGGGTTCGCGACTCAGGACCCGCTCGACGGTCTCCAGCGTCCGGTCGTAATCTCCTCGGACGAATTCAAGGTCAGCACGGCGCAGCAGGGTCGCCGTGTCCGGGCGGGAAAGCCAATACGCTCCAACGACAATCGCCAGTAACAGCAGCACAAAGAAGCCGACCCGCCGCCATCGAAAACGGCGGAC
>JBLFXD010000189.1:0-9682 GCA_047611045.1 Planctomycetaceae bacterium
CGCGCCGCAGGTTTCGCAGTCGAGTCCGAAATCGTCGTAGTCGGCCGGGCAACCTTCGGCGTGTTTCAGGCAGTGAGGCAGCAGCAGCATCCGTCGTTCAAACGGAATCGCCAGGAACTGTCGCTTCCAGAAGAAGTTGCCGATCAGGACCGCCACAAAGCCGGTGTACTTTTCGGGCAGCGACATCTGGTTGAGCAGTTGCCGAGCCCACTCTTCCAGTTCGGCTTTGTTGAAGTTGCGGCTGCGGTCGAGCGTTTTGGCGAACTCTTCGCACGCAGCTTTCACCTTCTCTCGCATCTCAAGCGTGTCGGGCACTTCTTTGAGATGGCTGGTGCTCTTCCGCTTGCGGCGGCGTTTAACCGGAGCTTCATCGTCCACGAATGTGATCTCGTCGGTCTGTGCTTCTTCCGAAGAGTTAGCGGCACGCGTATCGGCAGGTGCGATGGACACGTTTTGCTCCTATCGTGAAGTCCGCAGACGAAACCGACTCCGTTCGGCCGCGGGCGGTATTTTGTCTATTGAGAAAGATTCGCGCGCCAAGCGCGAGTCATTTCGTGTGGTCTTTAGATTCTCATTCGGACAGGCCGTCCAGCCACGCTGGGCAAACCGTCCTGATCCGATGGGGAAATCCCGACCGGGACTGTGTTTCGAAAGTGTCTTCTGAATTCAACTGGGGAAGAGCCGCCGCAGGACAGCGAGGCTCCAATCAGGCAGGACTCTCTTCCGAAATCTCGACCGCCCGGCGTAACGCCGAGACAGCAAAAATCAGCGGATAGAGCCTCTCAAAATACCATAATCGGGCGAAATAGAAACCGATCGGTGTCGGTACACAGACAGATCCGTCAACGACTCTATCGATTAACCAGCTAATCCCGTCAAACGCGTTCTTTCGATAAGGTTCGAATTCGAGCAGGACCTCGGCGGCGAGTGCGGTCTCCTCGACCGAGGGAGCAATTCCGGCATCTCCGCCCCAGCCACGAGGGGTCGAGGGGCAAGGGTCGAGGGACGAGGGCTCAGGCAATGGCTGCTGCACGGAAGCCAGCCACGCGGCGGCGCGTTGAGCTTCCGGAGCGTCCAGCATTCCGAGATCGCGATAAGCCATGAGGACGCGAGAAGTTCCGTACACAGGATTCTCGTCGTTCTCGGCGAACTGGTTGCCAAACCACAGCGGAACCCACGAGCCATTGGGCCGTTGAGTCTTCTTAAGAAAACAGAGCCCGTCGAAAATACATCCCCCCGGGTCTAGTACAAGACTTCCATCCATGTGACTTCTCGTACGTAGCGGTCTGAAGTCGCTTGGCTCCGTAGATGTCTCGTCGTGGTCTCGTTTGATTAGATATTTGACCGGACCGCGGCGACTGGCTTCAAATAATTCTATATCTTCTTCCGAAGCCAGCTCGAATGTCCAACTCTCCCGAAAGAGTTTGAGTGCTCTCAGACAGTGGGCAGTGATGTCAGGCGAGCTTCGGTCAAACGGCAACGTTCCCCAACCTCGGCAGAAAGTAGGAAAGCCACCGTCTCGATTCTGCAGGTTGAGTAGCCACTCAACCCCGTTTTCGAGTGGTCCGGCCAAGGCTGACGACTCAACCGTCAAAGTCCCCTCCCCCACTTGGCTGGGGCGAGGGAGAGTCTCGTCAGTACCTTGTAGGCTGGAACAAACTCCGCGCAGTTCCGGCATTTCGGTGTCGTGACTGCCGGAACGGCGCGGAGCTTGTTCCAGCCTACTAAGAGCGAGCATCGCTCCGGGAGTGTCGTCGGCGTCGGGTACTCCGCCGGGGAGGTCGGTCCAGGCCCAACCGCCGGGTGCGGCATTCGTGAAGAGATGCACCTCTTTGTACTGCTGATCGAGCAGCCATTTTGAAAGGCCGGGCCGCAGTTCGTCGGGAACGTGTTCCTGCAGCGCGTTGATCGACAGCGTCGTCACCCAAGTCGCGAGGTTCGTGTCGATCGGCCAGCTTCCGTCGGGCCGGACGGATTCGCAAAGAAAACCGACCGCTCGCTTCACGACGACATGATCGGCGAGACCTTTCCCGGCGAGACTCATCGTCACGAAACTCGTCAGCGGTGCTGCTTCCAGAAAGCCTCCGTTTGGCGGCTGGATCCGATCCAAAACTTGCAGGCTCTTCTTGATCGCCCGATTGCGAATGAACCGGATGATCGGATTCCAGCTCGGACGATGGTGATGCTTCACCTGGCCAATCGCGATCAGAGCGGGCAACGCGTAACTGACAACCGGAAGCCGGATCGTGCTGTAAAACTTTGCGGGCAGACACGCGAGTTCGAACGGCAGCGACGTGACCTCTTTCCAGTCAACCAGCCCGGCCAGGGCGCAGTGAGTAAGAATCGGCACCGAAAACGTTTTGTCTTTTCCGTACCGCGCGACGACCGCCGGCACTCCGCCCTTCTCGTCGATGTACTGCTTTGCTTTGTCGACGTGATCGGCAAACTCACCGGCGGTGCCGGTCGCGTGAAACACCGCATGAGTCAGCATCGTCGTCGAGATATTGCTGATGCTTTTGACCGTGTCTCCCCAGCCGCCGTCTTCATTCTGATGATCCGCCAGCCAGCTCAAGCCGCCTCGGATCAGTGCGTCAAAGTTCGCATCCAATGAATAGTCGGCTGCACTACGTCCGGAGTTGCAGACCTGCTGCAGAGCCATGATGGCTGTTGCGGTCGACAGTGCCGACGTCGACAACTCGCCTTCCCAGCGAGGCAGCTCGCCCGGCTCGTTCCGGCATTCAGCGAGGAGCAGATCCTTCGCCGTTTCGAATGCTGAAGTGAGTTGTTCGTGGTCAATCATTGGAAGCCGGAGTTGTAGGGTGGGCACTGCCCACCAGAAAAAGAATGGTGGGCGGTGCCCACCCTACAGAGCTCGGATGATTGCTGCAGCGCTCTGGCCAATGGCCGTGCGGTTGACGGTGAGCGCCGTCAGATTTTTCAGAGGCTGCGGGCCATCGTGCACGACGTTCAGTCGGCAGCGAGGATCTGGAATTCGGTAGTTCAATGTGTGTGGCAGCGATTCGTTCTGCAGAGCCAGCAGACTGCCCGCCAGTTCGACCGCTCCCGATCCGCCGTCGAAATGTCCGAAGTAACTCTTTAAGGCCGTCACCGGAATCCGCCTGGTCGCGTCGCCGAGTCCCCAGTAGTAGCCTCGCGCTTCGACGAGGTCATCTCGCTGCGTGCTCTTACCGTGAGCGTTGATGTGGCCGATCTGGTCGGGCTCGATGTTCGACCGCCGCAACGCCGCCTGTATCGATCGTGCGATGCCCTGCCCGTCGGTCCCGTTCGTGTGACCTGACCCGTCGCAGCCGGCTCCAACACCGAGCACTTCCGCATAAATCCTCGCGCCGCGGGCGACCGCGTGTTCGTACCGCTCGACGATAAACGCTGCCGCGCCTTCTCCGACGATCGTTCCGTCGCGAGTGACGTCAAACGGTCGGCAGGCGTGTTCCGGATCGTCGTCACGGTGTGAGAGATTCTCGAACAGGTTGAACTTGGTCAGGTCGACTGGGTGAATGTTCGAGCTGCACGCGCCGACGATCATTGCATCGGCAACTCCGCGTTCAATAACCCGCACGGCCTCACCGAGTGCCAATAGTGCCGATGCATCCCGGCAGGTGATTGTGTTGTTAGGTCCTTGAGCGTCATGTTCGATGGCGACATGACAGGCGGGCATGTTTGGCAGCCGCTTCAGCAGCCACAGCGGTGCAATTTTGCCGAGGCCGTCTTCGCCCCACCGAGTGAACTCGACCATATCGTCCGGCAGACTTTGCGACGCGGCATCGACCAGATCTTCGGGTCGCGATGAAATCCGACCTCCACCGTAGACTACTCCGAGGCGTGTGGGATCAATGTCGCCAGACTTAATCGACCCGTCGTGCATGGCCATCGAGGCGGCAGTCACTCCCAACTGAATGTCACGAGACATCACCTTGATGAATTTTCGGCAATAGATGTGTTCTTCGGGGTAGAAGTCACGAATCTCGGCCGCGAGCTTGGATGGGTAGCCAGCGCTCGGCATCGATTCCAGCAACCCGATTGCAGACCTGCCAGCTTGGAGACTTTCCCAGAACGCAGCGTTGCCGATCCCATTGGGCGCGACGGTACCGACGCCAGTGATGACAACTCGAGTTTGTTCGGGCACCCAGACCATTACGCCATTCAGTCCGCAGACTCTGAACCTGACCACCAGCCGGCGGTCAAGCATCGCAGACAACACGCAGCGTCTTTACGAATCGCACGATACGGTCGACCCGGAATGTTGGACGGAAATCGGCGCAACATCAGACGACGACACGGTTGATCGCACATTCCGCAGCAGAAGCTACGAGACCCAGCTACTGACTCAAAACAAGCTAACCCAGGAAAGAACTTTGCGTTTCGCCAGACACCACCGGACCCACTCACAGTGGTCTTGTCAGGAAAATCACAGAGCCGAACGAGATTACACCGCTGAGCCGTGGCGGTGTCAAGTAGCGCGGGCGGCATGTGGCACGACAATCAGCGAAGCCCAACGGCACGAATTCAATATTGCCGGGAAAGATGGATCTGCCTCGCCCCTGTCGAGTCCGGACAGCCACGTCTGGAATGTCGAGTAACTGCTTTGCTAATTCTATTTTTCTTCGGGCAAACGCAGCGTATGCTGGCCTTTTCGATTTTATTCTGCCGTGCGTCGAAGGTTTTCGGCTTCTTTCATTTTGTGGCGAGGCTCTTTCAACGCACTGCGCGATTCATGCGGAGACGTTCGGCTCCGCAACCAATTTTCTGTACCGGTTTTTTCAGCCCTCAATTCCGGGGCCGTGTTTTACACCCTCACATGCTGGGCCTGTTCGATGATTTTCGACCTCGAAGAAAACGAGCAAACGAAAGTTCTCCTCAATCGAATCATGCTGATCGAAGAGGATGCCGCCTCTGTCGAAGAAACGAAGAAGCTGTTGACCGAGAAAGGTTTTCAGGTCTCCATTGCGCGAGACGGTGGCCAGGCTCAGGGCACGATTCGAATGCACCCGCCGGATCTAATTCTCATGCAGGTCATCCTGCCCGGCGAGAGTGGCTTCGAAATCTGCGAGAAGGTCAAAGAGAATTACCCGCGGATTCCGATACTGTTTTACTCGGAAGTGTCGCTGGACTCGGCGATCAACCTGGGTGAACGAGTCGGCGGCGACGGATACCTCATCAGGCCGGCCGCTCCCGAGAAACTGTTCGAGACGATGCAACAGGTCGCGGAAGCCGTCTGGCGGCAGGCTCAGGACGACGACGACGGCGACACTCCCGAGGATGGGTACATCAAATTCCGATGCCGTTGCGGAGAACGATTCAAAGAAAAATATGAAAACCGTGGTAAGTACACGACATGTGAGGGCTGCCAGAGTCGCACTCGTGTTCCGAACAAGAGCTTTCATCAGTATCTGCGTGACGAGTCAGCCGGCAACGATGACACGTCCTCAACGGGCTTGCAGCCGCTGAAATTTGTCACCGTGAAATGCCCGGGCTGTCAGACTTTTTACAAGCTCGGCAATGTGCAGGGCGACTGGCGAAAGTGCCCGCGCTGCGAACACGTCCACACTGGGTCGCTGTCGATAGTCGGTGCGCCAATGTCGCGAGCGGCATTGGAAAGTTCACTCCGCGTGTTGAGAATCCTGAACGGCAAGAGCAAGGGCAAGAAGCTGATGCTGCCCGAACGGAAGATCATCTTTGGTCGGGACGAAAGTTGTGACATTCGCCACGGATCAAAAACCGTCAGCGCTCAACACTGCTCGCTTGAACCGACAGAGTTTGGCATTCGCGTGAACGATCTCGGCAGCGAACGCGGAACTTTCATCGATAGAGAACGTGTGACCGGTGAAGGGCTTGTCAAAGCTGGATCCATGCTGCAAATTGGAGAATTGCAGTTCCGCCTGGTCGGTCAGGATCTCTCGGTCGAAGAGGAATTGCAGCGAGTCCAGAAGTGGTCTGAGAAGGAGCAGAAAGCTCGCGACCGCGGTATCAGAATGATTGAGGCTGGCAAGGAAACCGCCGCCGAGGCTGCGCAGGTCATCCAGCAATACTGGAACATCATGCGAATGCGGGCGACGGGGGAGGAGATTCCTGAAACAGTTGGAACTTCGGAAAGCTAATCAGGGGCTCCTGACTGATTCGCGGGCCCGTGCTTCCTACGAGAAAAGCCTGAGTGACACGGTTGGTCACTCAGGCTTTTTGTTTCGAATCAACTCGGAAATTGTCGGGCTAATTTGCCGTGACTAACCGAGGCATCAATCGCTCACTGAGCTTCCGCTGCCTGGTTACCGTTAACCATCTTTCGGATGTCGGTGATGTCGATGACCGCGCCCAGCAGGCGTCCAGCTCGATCTTCTTTCTGCGGGGTGATCTGAGCTCGGAAAAGAATCCATCCGGACGAACCGTCTCGACGAGTCACTCGGTGAACTCGTTCGTAGTTCGGAGTTCCGGCTCGGACAGCGTCCTGCAGTTCCTGACTGACGCTGTCTCGATCCTCTTCGTGGATATGCTTGAGCCATTCTGAAAACGCGTCGGGCAACTCTTCGTCGTTGTAGCCGAGCATCGACTTCAGGCAGGGCGACATGTAGACGCGAGCGTCGTTGACCGGCCAGTCAAGCACGCCGACGCGAGCCTGTGACAGGATCATCGCGTGGTAATCATAGAGTGCTTCGAGATCCGCAATTGTTTCTTCGAGCACTGCTTCGCGGTCAAAAGGGGCGATCATAGGACAATCTTCCATCGATACTTGAGCTGGGTGTCTCAGGGAAAAATAGCCGTCTATCCATACGGCTGGGTGGCCAGTTTTCGAAGCAGTAAACGAAGTCGTCGTCCGACTAAGAATCAGGCCGTCAGTGTATTTCCGATTGAATCAACGAGGGTGTTTCTTCACCAGAGCAGTGATTCGCCCCAATGAATGAGCCCAGGATACAAAGTCTGCCTCGCAAAACTGTTGTTGATCCGCGTCAACAAACCCGTTTTCTCTGACCATGTGTCGCGTTTGCGCGTTGGCCAGGAAAGGCATGCTTAGCGATCCCCATCGATCGTACCGGTCTGGGATAATGGCCAGGCTTTGACAGTTACGATTTGACCATTCGCACCGATCGCAAAGACCTTTGGGCCGGCCTGAGACGCGTCGAATCCGAATGCATGAATTTCACAGTCCGTCACGGCTCGCACGATTTGTCACGCCGTTGACCGGCGACGAAGAGCGGCATGTTGACGCAAGGCAACATTCGCGGTCGCTACGAAGAGAGTTCCAGAAGAAATTCTTGACACGCGGCGTTCACAATCTGCCAAACGAAAAAGCACCTCACCAACGAAATCGATGATGAGGTGCTTTGAAAATTTGCGACTGAATTGCGAGCTACGACACAGCGAAACTGTTGAGGTAAGGAAGTTTCGAAGCCGTTGCGGCGATGTCGTTCTTACGCGCCAGCAACTGAGCGAGTGCATCGAACTGCCCGCTCGTCAGCGCCGACCGAGCACTGTCCGGCATCGTGACCGCAACCGTCTCGCCGCCGAAACTCAGCGTCAACACATTGAGGTCCAATGTGAATTCGAGTGTCGGATCAGCATCGATGGCCGCTGCGAGTTTCGTGATGTCTTCTCGCGATGCACACACGGCAGGAATCCCCAGTGAAGTGCAGTTGCCAAAGAAGATCTCCGCAAACGATGCAGCAACGACGGCCTTCACGCCCCAGCGCATCAGCGACTGCGGAGCGTGCTCGCGCGAAGAACCACAACCGAAGTTACGACCGCTGACGAGAATGCCGGCACTCTGGAAGCGTTCCTGATTGAACGGGTGATTGGGATCCTGCTCGCGGTCGTCTTCGAAAGCGTGCTCGCCAATTCCGTCGAACGTCACGCATCGCAGAAAGCGAGCGGGGATGATCCGATCCGTATCGATGTCGTCGAGAAGCAACGGGATGCCGGTTCCGGAAACTGTTTCAACATTACTCATCGTTTATTTTCTCCGTACGGTGCGTGTTGACGCACCAGATGTTTGATTTGAATTCGCAGCCGCTGAGCAGTAACGATCGGTGCGTCGAGACGCACCCTACGAACTAAGCCATGGCTGGTTCGAGCATTTTTCGAACGTCGGTAACGCAGCCGTTGATCGCGGCGGCGGCGACCATGGCCGGGCTCATCAGCAGGGTTCGTCCGGTTGGACTGCCCTGTCGGCCCTTGAAGTTACGGTTGCTCGACGAAGCACAGACTTCGCGGCCTTGCAGCTTGTCCGGGTTCATGGCCAGGCACATCGAGCACCCTGCCGCTCGCCACTGAAAGCCGGCTTCGACGAAGATCTTGTCGAGGCCTTCTTCTTCGGCCTGTTTGGCAACGATCTGCGAGCCGGGAACGATCAACGCTTTGACGCCGTCGGCCACTTTGTTGCCTTTCGCAATTGCAGCCGCTTCACGCAGGTCAGAGATTCGTCCGTTCGTGCAGGAACCAACGAACGCGACATCGATCTTTGTGCCTTCGATGGGCTGACCTTCTGTGAGATCCATGTATTCAAGAGCTTCGCCGATCAGCGTTCGTTCGCTTTCGTCGTAACTACCGAGCGACGGAATCGACTGCGACACTCCCAGCGACTGAGCCGGGGTGATGCCCCACGTAACGGTCGGTTCGATGTTGGCGGCGTCAAAGACGACCACGTCGTCATATTCGACATCCGGGCCGGACGCGAGACTCAGCCACCACTCGGCCGCTCGATCGAATTCTTCGCCCTGCGGGCAAAGCGGACGACCTTTCAGGTAGTCAACGGTCGTCTGATCCGGATTGATGTACCCGCAGCGGGCTCCGCCTTCGATCGACATATTGCAGACGGTCATTCGCTCTTCCATCGACATCGCGTCGAAGGTCGTGCCGGCGTATTCGTAGGCATAACCGACTCCGCCCTGCACGCCGAGTTTCTGAATGATGTAAAGCGTGACGTCTTTGGCGAAGACTCCAGGAGCCAGCTCGCCATTGACTTCGACGCGGCGCACTTTCGGACGCATCATCGTCAGCGTCTGAGTCGCCAGCACGTAGGCGACCTGACTGGTTCCGATGCCGAAGGCGATCGCACCGAACGCTCCGTGGGTGCTGGTGTGGCTGTCACCGCAGGCCATTGTCAGGCCGGGCTGCGTGAGTCCCTGCTCCGGACCGACGACGTGGACGATGCCCTGGCGGTTGTCGTCCAGGTCGAGCAGCTCGACGCCGAACTCCTTACAGTTTTTTTCGATGGCCGACATCATGTCTTCGGCGAGCAGGTCGACGAACGGCCGGGCCTGGTTCTGCGTCGGAATAATGTGGTCGACGGTTGCCAGAGTCCGTTCGGGGTGCAGGACGGTCAGGTTCCGGTCGCGAAGCATCTCAAATGCCTGCGGGCTGGTGACTTCGTGAATCAGGTGCTGCCCGATGAACAGTTGCGTCTCACCCGACGCCAACTTCCCCACCGAATGCAGATCCCACACCTTGTTGAACAGATTCTGTTTGTCGCTCATCAATTATTACTCGAGTCTGGTCGCCAGTTCGGCGACGGTTGAAGGAAACGTTGACGGCTTCGGTCGCTCGGGAGACTCATTTCACGAGGATCCCGTTCGATTTGTGGGCCCCATTCGATCCGTGAACGACGTGCGGCGATTCCTGTCGCTCTGCACGCGGGAGTCGAGCGTCCCGAAAGCACGTCATCTTCGCCGGGCTG
>JBLFXD010000190.1:0-9655 GCA_047611045.1 Planctomycetaceae bacterium
ATCTGGAAGAATTGCGAAGGAACGACGCGTCGAGACTGCCTCAAACTGGGGCTCGGCGGGTTCTTTGGAACTGGTCTGGTCAACGCGTTGCGTCATCAAGGCCTTACCGCCGATTCGGTTCGAAAGATCGCGCCGACCGCGAAGAACTGCATCCTGATCTGGATGGACGGCGGACCAACTCACTTCGAGACGTTCGATCCAAAACCGGACGCGCCCGCCGAAATTCGCGGCGAATTCGAACCGATTTCCACAAAGCTGCCGGGAGTCCATTTCTCTCAGCACATGAAGAAGCTGGCATCGATCAACGATCGCTTCTCGCTGATCCGATCGATCCGGCACAACCAGGGAAATCACGGAGCAGGCAATCACTACATGATGACCGGTGCTCCGCCGCGAATTCCGGTCGGCTGCGGAGCGTTCGTCAGCTTCCACCCGAGCCTTGGTTCCGTCGCCGCGAGAGAACTCGGCAAAGACGACGGACTGCCGGCTTACTTTTCGCTGGCCCGCATGTCTCGATCCGGCGGCCCGAATTTCCTTGGCGCCAAATTCGCCCCGTTCGTCGTCGGCGACGACCCGAATTCGTCGAGCTTCCGAGTCCGCGACGTTGCCCTCCCCAAAGGTCTGACCTCTGACGGATTTCACAATCGGTCCGGACTCCGCAGCCTCGTCGACAAACTTCCGCGCATCAACGAGAAAGCCGCCGGCGACCCGGTGCTCGCTTTGGACGAGTACTACCGACAAGGCTTCAACCTCATCACCTCGCCCGCTGCCCAGGAAGCCTTCGACATTCACAAAGAACCCGACGAAGTCCGAGAACGATTCGGCCGAGACTCGTTCGGTCAACGTTGCCTGCTCGCACGACGGCTTGTTGAAGCCGGCGTCCCCTTCACCACGGTGTACGACGGCGGCTGGGATTCTCACAGCAACCTGTTCGGAGCACTGGGAACTCGACTTCCGAAGTGGGACAACTCGGTGGCAACGCTGATCGAAGATCTCGATGAACGAGGACTGCTGGATTCAACGCTCGTCATAGCGCTCGGCGAGTTCGGCCGCACTCCGAAAATCTCGACACTCTCCGGCCAGACAAAAGCCGGCCGCGACCACTGGGCAAACGCGATGTCCGTCCTGATGGCCGGCGGCGGAACTCCCGGCGGAGTCGTCGTCGGAGCAACCGACAAGAACGGCTACTCAGCCGTTGAACGAGTTCTCTCTCCCGAAAACTTCGTCTCAACGATCTACACAAAACTCGGCATCGACCCGGACAAGGTTTACTACACACCGCAGGGCCGACCGACGCACTTGGTCAGCGACCCGACTCCCATCGCCGAAGTGATGAGCTAACTGACTGGCATCGCGCTGGTACTTCCCGGTCGAGGAGTCCGCTGTGAAATCGCTGCGAGTTGCCACATGCCAGTTCTCGGTCGAGCCGAAGATCGCTCACAACCGGAAAGAAGTTCTGCGGCTGATGGACCGGGCACATGCCGACGGGGCCGACGTCGCTCACTTCTCGGAATGTGCGCTGTCCGGTTACGCGGGCGTCGAGTTCCCCGACATCACGTCGCTGGACTTTGAGGCGTTGACGTCGGCGACGCGCGACATTCAGCAACGCGCGAAAGAGCTGAAACTGTGGGTGCTGCTCGGCTCGACTCATCAATTATCGCAAGGCAACAAGCCACACAACTCGGTCTACGTAATCAACGACCGAGGGCGCATCGTTAACCGCTACGACAAACGATTCTGCACGGGCACCGATGGTCGAACACCAACGCTCGATCTGCAGCACTACTCGCCCGGCAATCGAAGCTGCATCTTCCACATCAAAGGCATCACTTGCGGAGCTCTCATTTGCTACGACTATCGATTCCCCGAACTGTACCGCGACCTGAAACGCGAGAAGGTTCAGATCGTTTTCCAGGGGTTCCACAACGCTCGACAGACCGTGGTCGACGACGAAAGTTACAACATCTGGAAGACGATCGTGCCATCGACGATGTCGTGCCGCGCCGCCGAGAATCATTTCTGGATCAGCGCGAACAATAGCACTGCTCGCCCATCGCGATGGGGAAGCTTTGCCGTGCAGCCCGACGGTCAAATCACCGGACAGATGCCGGTTCATCGATCCGGAGCTCTGATTACCGAAATGGAGATGCGAAAAGACTTCTTCGACGCGCCGGGGCCGTGGCGAGAGTCGGCGATGAACGGTCAACTGCATAGCGGCTGCGTCGTCGACGACCCTCGATCATCTGACGTGTCGTGTCTGTGATTCCTGGTCAGACTTAAGAACCCTCACGTCAGGAAATTGCGTACTCGACAAGTCGGCAACGGCGGACCGTTGGTGCAATGGCCTCGGCAAATTTGCTCACCAGCTCAACTTCAGACTCCGAGTACTCGCGGGCCTCAATGGTCTGCACGACGAGCACGCCCTGAAGTTCCCCCTCAGCGACCAAAGCAAGACCGTGAAAGCTGCTGTATTTTTCTTCGCCGGCCTCGGGGAAGTATTTGAAGCGAGGGTGCTCAGACGCCGCAGCGACGGACACTGACTTCAACTGCTCGGCGACGAGGCCAGCCAGGCCTTCACTGATTTCCATCCGGACGTGCCCGACGCTGGACTGATTCAGCCCCATCGTCGCGGCGAGACAAAGATGCTGACGATCCTTTTCGAGGACGTAGATCGAGCAGACGTCGAGCTCCAGTGCGTTGGCGACTCGTCGCACCATTTCGGTCAATGCCTGCGACGGCGGATCAAACTGTTCGGCGATTCGATCGAGCTCGGCCTCAGAGAATCCTTCTCCGTTTGTCGTCTCTTCGGCCGATTCCAGAGCCATCATCCCAGTTACCTTTCCCGATTCCGCTTCAAGCGACAGGTCGTCGTCTCGTTAATTTTCTTCGTTACGTCGTAACTCCTCAGGAGCCGGTCAGACAACCTTCCGCTCCGCGAATTGCCCGTCCTGTGAAGCTCCGACCTCATCGTCTTCCGGATCAAGCAGGTCATGCTTCAACAGTTTTTTATGAATCGTGTTTCGATTCACGCCGAGCCGGTTGGCGGTTCGAGTCTGAATCTGACCGCACTCAACGAATGCTTTCTCAATAAGCGCCTTCTCGACGCATGACATCACTCGATGAAATATCTGGCCGGAGTCATCGTTCGCCAGCTCACGTTGAATCAGTAGGTCGACCATCTGGTCGAACGAATCGACACTCGCGAGCTCGTTCACGTTCAGAACCGTGTCCACGACCGTCCGCGCCCGCTCGGCGGAAACTATCGCCTCGACACGCACACCCGTGTCTTCATCTCGACCGGGATCGTTCGGCGACACAACGCCGCCGTTGATCGGAAGCAATTCCGGTCCGAACACCTCGTCGGCAACATTCGCACGTCTTCCTGTCGATGGATCATTGGTTGGCAGAATCTGAACGATGACTCGTTTCATTTTTCAGTTCACACTCCGAAAACCGTCGCCTGGTTCGTCCGCAGAAAATCCACGACCCAGCAGCAAAGCAATCGACGGGCCATTCGCCGGTCACACCTTCGAAATTTGGCGCAACACCACGGTTTGAGTCGACAGGAACACTGCCCGACGTCTTCAAATTCCTGAGAACCGCGCGACATCAGTTTCAGTCGGCAAACAAAACCTGCGCAGTGTTGCGGCACGCTCGCACGGATTCGAAGCACGGAGGCATTTGACTTCGGCCATGAAATTCGGCCGTCCCGAAGAGCGAGTCAGGAAATTCCGGGCAGCTGAGATTCTCGAATTCGGTCTCACAATCCGCCAAAGAATTTCAACGCGGCTGCGCCGGCAATCAACGCGGCGATCGCTGCCGCTGCTCCGCCAAGCTGCTTCCACGAGACTTCGTTCGTGGTGATCGGTTCCGGAGAAAGCAGCCGCTCCAGGCGGCGGGAACCTGTCTGATGACAACGTTTCAAAGTGTCGATCACTTGCGGCCCGACGATTTCCGAAAGCGTCTCGGCCAGCACTCCCTGCACGCTGCGAGCATTGATCGGACGGTTGTCCGGATCTTTGCTCAGCAGAGTCTTAATCAACTCGTCGAGCACTTCTGGACACTCCGGCGCTCGGGCACGCGCGGATGGCGGTTCGGCACTCAAGTGCTGGTCGAAGATTCTGGCGAAGTTCTTTCCTTCGTACGGCGGCTTGCCCGTCACCAATTCAAAAAGAAGGCAACCGACTGCGTAAAGATCGGCCGGGGACGAGATCGATCGTTCGCCGCGAATCTGCTCGGGAGCCATGTAAAGGTACGAGCCGACGGTCAGCCCTTGATCGGTTATCTCAGTCGCTCCAGTGTCCAATGCGATGCCGAAATCGCCGAGTTTGATCAGTCCCGTGCGGTTGAGATAAATGTTCGACGGCTTCAGATCTCGATGCACGATGCCATGATTATGGATGTACTGCAAAGCCGAGCAAAGCTGCCAGCCGCACTCCAACGCTTCTTCAATCCGCAGCTTACCGCGTTTCTTCAGCAGCTGTTTCAGCGTCCCGCCTCGAACGATTTCCATGCTGTAAAACAGCCGGTCGCCGTCGAGGCCGTGGTCGTAACACGCGACGACGTTTGGATGGTCGAGCTTGTGCAGAACCTCGATCTCTCGCTCGAACCGAAGCCGGATGGTCTCGTCCTGAGAAACTGCAGGCTGCAGGATTTTCAGAGCAACCTCGCGACGGTTTGCGCGATCAACAGCGCGGCGAATCGTGCCCACGGTTCCGACGCCGAGCGTCTCGCCAAGCTGAAACGACTTGAGTGTTTTATGTGTCATGGCGTTGCTGATCGTAGTCTCAAACGGTCGTTGCGGAAATGCCGGGCAGTTGCTCCGGGCTTCGTCCAGAAAGCAGGCAGTCATGCTGACGTTCTCAGCACCGATGCTGCAAGTCGTGAGCCATCTGCAACTCAACTTATGCAGATTTCCGCTTTGTAAGCAGTGTCAACGCATTCAATTGACGTCGGCTTTTTTGTTTGGGCACGCGAATTGCAAAACGCCCTTCTGTCGACAATCACGCATCGCATTCAGGAAGACTGCGGTGCCTTTGAGCTTTGACAGGCTTCAACAAAACAAACACCTACCAATCACGACTCGAAAGGCTTAACCCCGATGACCAGTTTACTGAGTACACGACCTGGCGGAACGAGACTATGGAGCGTCGCCCTGGCGTTGCTAACGATCTCAGCCATCACTTTTGCCCCGATGACAACCGTCGTCGCGCAGGGCGAAGCAACTCTGACTGAAGAAGTTTCCGCGGAAGCTCCAGCCGAAGAGGCCGCCCCGGTCGAAGAGGTCCTGGTCGAAGAGACAGCTCCCGTTGAAGCTGAAGAGGAAGCCGCACCGACTGTGGAAAGTCTCGCGGCAGCAGTTGCCGAGAATGGTGAGAACTCAAACATTCTCTGGACCTGTCTGGCAGCGTTCCTGGTGTTCTTCATGCAGGCTGGGTTCGCGATGGTCGAAGCCGGTTTCACGCGAGCAAAGAATGCATGCAACATCCTGATGAAAAATCTGATGGACTTTTCCATCGGTTCGCTGGCTTTCTGGGCACTCGGCTTCGGCGTGATGTTTGGAATCACCGACGGCTTCATCGGAACCAACCTGTTCTTCTTTGATGCCAGCAGCGAATCAGCAGCCGCAGCCGAGTTCTCTTCAGTCGGATTCGGCTGGGCGTTCCTGCTCTTCCAGACGGTGTTCGCTGCCACGGCCGCGACGATCGTCAGTGGTGCCATGGCTGAGCGAACCAAATTCGTCGGCTACCTCGCTTACTCGATCGGCATCTGCGTCATCGTTTACCCGATCTTCGGTAGCTGGTGCTGGAACGGCCTGGTTGGCGGAACCGGAGCTGGCTGGTTGGAAGGCATGGGCTTCCTGGATTTCGCTGGTTCGACCGTCGTTCACTCGATCGGTGGCTGGGCCGCTCTGGCTGGTGCCATCGTGATCGGAGCTCGAAAAGGCAAGTTCAGCAAAGAAGGCAAGCCGCAGCCGATTCCGGGACACAACATCCCGATGGCTGGCCTTGGCGTCTTTATCCTGTGGCTCGGCTGGTTCGGATTTAACGCGGGCAGCACGACGGCTGTCGGAGCCGACATGGCTTACATCGCTGTCACGACGAATCTCTCAGCCTGTTCAGGAGCTGTCGCTGCCATGATCATGTCCTGGATTCTGTTTAAGAAACCGGACACCAGCTTCGCCCTGAACGGTGCTCTCGCCGGCCTCGTTGCCATCACCGCCGGCTGTGACATCATGTCTCCCGCCATGGCCGCCGTGACGGGAGCGATCGGCGGAGTCCTCGTCGTCTTCTCCTGCCTGTTCATCGAAAAGATCGGCATCGACGATCCGGTCGGTGCAGTTTCTGTGCACGGCGTCTGCGGAGCGTGGGGAACGCTGGCTATCGGCCTCCTCTCGAGCGAAGCCAGCATGGGACAGCTCATCACTCAAGCGATCGGTGTTGGAGCGGCGTTTGCCTGGGCCTTCCCGGTCAGCTTCATCCTCTTCTCAGTGATCAAAGCCACGATCGGCCTGCGAGCCACTGAAGAAGAAGAAACCGTCGGCCTGGACGTCAGCGAGCACGGCATGGCAGCTTACGGCGGTAACTCAATGCTGCCCGAGCCAACTCCAGCAACGGCCACAACTTCGGTCTGACGCCGTTTCAGGTTCAGTCAACTGAAGGACGAAAATAAGGCAGCCTCGGAGTCTTTCCGAGGCTGCCTTTAGTTGTTTGCCGCGATCGGCCTGCGGTGAAGTTTGCGTTTTTGCCGCCGACCCGCTCCTGCAGCGTTTACTACTTCACCTTGTCGCGAAACCCGCCGATGAGATGATCGCGCCCCTTGCCTCCCTTCAGGTCGTCCCCGTCTCCGTCGTCGACCGTTCCACCCAGAGCAAGCAAGGCACTGGCCAGATCGCCGGATGACCACGCGGCAACAGCCGCCGACGCAGCGGCAACGTCTTCTGATAGACCGGACAATCCACCAATCAGCAGGTCTTCGCCCTTGCCGCCCTTGAGTTTATCTTTGCCGTCGCCGCCAATCAGAACGTCGGCCCCTCCCCCTCCGGACAGTTTGTCTTTGCCGTCACTTCCGTCGAGAAGATCGTTGCCGCGTCCCCCGAGGATGTGATCGTTACCGGCGCCGCCCAGAACGATCTGCGGAATCGCAAAGTCTCCACCGCCATCTGACCCGCCGTCACTGCCGCCAACACCCCCTCCGTTGTAGTGATCATCACCGCCGCACAGTAGCGCGCGATCCGGTCGACAGCCGAGGCCGTCACCGTGCGTTTGATCCGTTGGCTATTGCCCAACTCATCTCGATCCGAATTCCTGTCGCGGCCCCCGTCCGATCCGCCATCACTTCCGCCCTGATTCAGTTTGGCGTCAATCTTCAGCTCGTCTTTCTTCTGGTTGGATTTCAAATTTACGTGATCTCGCCCATCGGTCCCAACGATGAACAGGGTGCCGTCAACAAGCCCGACGCCGGTGATGACTGCCGTTGTTGTTCCAGACACGGAGACTGCTCCATCGCTGTCAGTCACCGAAACCGTAATCTGAAAGATGCCGCCACCGTCGTAGTCATGCTGACCGCTGAACACGTCAGCGAGTTGGTCAACCGAAACACTCTCGACGGAACCGTCACCCCAGTCGACGCTGACCGTGTGAGTATCCAGGCCCGGGTCAAAGAACGATCCGTCAATGGACACGACGCCGGTGTCTGATTTGTTTGCCAGGTCGCCGTTGCTGGACGTCAGAATCGAGATCATGGGAGCAACGTTGGCCACTGTCAGCCCAAACGTCAGCTCTGTTGAGGCACCGTCGCTATCAACCGCGGTGATGGTCACCGGCTGAGACTGCTCAGTCCCGTCGTTCGTATCGAACGACCAGTCCCATGTGCCGTTTCCGTTGTCCACAACCGTGCCGGCCGACGCCGACAACGCAACGGTATCGAGGCCCGCGTCACCGAATGTTCCGCCATTGCTGGCAGACTGCCCTTCGGAAACTTCGACGGCACCAGCATCCGCAGTCAAGTCAGGCGCGACGTTCAATACGGTCAGGCCAAATTCAACTGCGGCCGTTTCGCCTTCAGCGTCGGTTGCCGTGATGATGACCGTTTGCGTCTGGTCAGGTCCGTCGTTCGTGTCGAACGACCAGTCCCACGTGCCGTCACCATTCTGAACAAGAGCTCCGGTAGAAGCCGCCAAAGTGACTACGTCGTCAACATCGACGTCACTCCACGTGCCAGAATTCGTAGCCGTGCTTCCTTCACCAAACGAGATCGCCGCAGCATCAACTGACACATCCGGCGGCAGATTCGTCCGCAGACAATCCGGCAATGTGGCGAGGAACGAGCTGGCGTCAACATTGCCAGAGTATGAGTCTCCACTCCCACCCAGATTTGACGGGCCGTCCGGTGCTCCCCAGTAGTTGCCTGTGGCGGTTACCGGGTCAGCAAACACGTTCCGGACGGCAATGCTGTTTCCCTCAAGGTGACTTTCCGAAATCGTGACCGATGCCGTTGACGTACCAACATTCACGCCAAACGTGTTGTCGAGAATCGTCGAGCAATGAATGTCGACGTTAGTCGACTTGGTCGGACTGATTCCAATCGACCGATTCGCAACGGTCACTCCACGAACCGTGGTGTTCGTCTCGTCCCAAAGTCTGAGTCCCGTACCCGTTCGAGTCGCTCCGGTCGAACTCAAATCAAAACCCTCGACCGTCACATTCTCAGTCTCGAATAGAATCATCGCTTCACTGGTCACACCAGTCAGGTCGACATCGATCGACAACGTGTTTGTCCCCGCGTCGTAACCTGGAGTTCCGTCGCCTGCCGCCGCGATGATGACGTCTTTCAGAAACTCGAACCTGACTCCGCGGTAGCTGTTCGAAAAGTCGTTTCCGGAGATGATGATCTCAGTATCGTCGCGCAGGAGAATCGCAGCGTTGCCAGTCGAAATTGCCGGCACATTGGAGATGTTGTTATTCAAGAGCTGATTGCCACGACCACCGCGAACGGTGATGCCGTTGCGTGCGAAACTGAGATCGTTTTCCTCAACCACGCTATGTCCCAGCGTTCCGGCCAAAAGAATGGAACTGAATGTGTCGGACACATCATTGCCAGAGTAGTTATTGAATCCTGATGCCCCCGTTTCCGTAATGCTCGTTCCGGCGAGCATGTTGTCCCTGACTGTCGAATTGACGACATTCTTGAACAACACACCGGTGGCACGGTTTGCGACAACTGAATTCCGAAGGGTGACTTCAGAACTGTCCTGCACGTTGAGCCCGAACCCGGATCGGTTTCCTGCTCGCGAAAGATCCATTCCGTCGATCGTCACGTCCGTTGAGTCAACCAGGATGAGTGCTTCTCTGGTCACGCCACTTAGATCGATATCAAGCGACAGAGTATTACTTCCACTGTCGTATCCGGCGGTCGCCACAGTACCTGACGTGATGACGAGGTCGTCCATGGCCTCGAATCGAAGTCCGCGGTAGCTGTCGCTGAGGTCGTTACCTGAAATTACGACCTGGTAGTCACCGCGGATTCGAATGGCAGAATTACTCGAAGAATTTCCAGGCGAATTTGATAGATCGTTGCCAACGATCTGGTTGGCAAGTCCGTTGAAGATTGTGACTCCGTTGTTTGCAAAACTCAGGTTGTTGTTCTCGACTCG
>JBLFXD010000191.1:0-9648 GCA_047611045.1 Planctomycetaceae bacterium
GAGACGCCTCATGCCGGAGCGGTCGCCAGTTATCTGCAGGGACGGCGGACCGACTTGCCGCCGTTTGTTGTTCTGCCTCAGACGATGGGACGCGGTGGCGGCAATCTTCCGAACGGGCAGGCGGGCGGATTCCTTGGCAAGTCGCACGACCCGTTTGCTTTGAACGCGGATCCTTCGAAAGACAACTTTCAGGTACCGGACCTGTTGCCGCCGGCGGACATCGGGACAGTCCGGCTCGATCGCCGACGCAAGCTGCGAGACCTGGTCGACGACACGGTCAAAAGCTTTGACGCCAGTGACAATGCAAAACTGCTCGACAGCAATTTCGAGACGGCCTACCGCATGATGACGAGCGCTCAGGCTCGCGAAGCGTTCGACCTGTCGAAGGAACCGGCTTCGGTGCGGGACCGCTATGGCAGGACTCGGTTCGGGCAGTGTTGTCTGCTGGCTCGGCGGCTGGTCGAGTCGGGCGTGCGGTTCGTCACGATCAACACCTTCCTGACGGTCTTCGACGAGATTACCTGGGACATCCACGGCTCGAAGCCGTTCACATCGATCGAGGGCATGAAGAACGACGTTGCTCCGATGTACGACCAGGCTTATTCAGCATTGATCAGCGACTTGACTGAACGCGGAATGCTTGACGATACGATGGTTTGCAACCTGGCTGAGTTTGGACGCACTCCGCGAGTCAATCCGGCCGGCGGTCGAGATCACTGGCCGCAGTGCTTCACGACGTACTTTGCCGGTGGAGGTGTGCAGGGCGGTCACGTCGTCGGCCGCAGCGATCCGATCGGTGGTGTCCCCGACGAGCGTCCTTGCGACCCTGGAAACATCATCGCGACGATCTTCAAATCGCTCGGGTACGACACGGAATCACACCTCCCTGGCCCGGCCGGTCGCCCGTTCCCACTGGTCGATTTCGGCAAACAGCCGATCGACGAACTGTTTTGACCTCGGCTCTCTGAAACAGTTCTAACCACAGACGCTCAGCGACACGGCGAAGAGTCCTTTCTTAACTCTGTGTCTCGGCGCCTCTGTGGTTAAATCCGGACGTGTGTCGGACGTAAGGCAAGTGGAGCAATCAAGGCGGATTCTGGGAGATCGGACAGTGCTGAACCGCATTTGTGGCCGAGTGCTTAAGGTGGATGGAAATTCCGTTCCGGGGTGCGTCGTGGTTTTGCTACTGGCCGTGACCGGGTGCGGTGGCGAGTCGGTTCCCAAGGAGTATTCCGGACCGCCGTCGGTGTCGGGGGCTGTCACTTTGGATGGAGTTCCCTTGGCGGCGATGACGGTGTCGTTCGAGACTTCGGAATCCGGTCCTTTTCAGGCGGTTACCAACGATTCGGGGCAGTACGCCTTTGAGAGCGAAGAAACGACTCCGCCGTTAGGAAAGTATCTGGTACGAATTACCCGCTCGGCTGGTTCTGAGGCTGCGGGTTCAGACTCGGAGTCGGAACCGTTGCTGGCTCGGTATCACTCAGAGACAGAACTGGTTGTCGATGTCATGCCTGGGCAGAACCCGATCGATTTTCCGCTCATGACAGGTTCGGAAGAAATGACAGGTTCGGAAGAAGACCTGGCCGAGGAGTGAGACGGCCGCGTGCCGGACGCCGCCCGCAAGACTTTGCAGATTCGTTAGGACCATGGTCTCCCTTTTCTGCGGTGTGCCCTTTCGGACTTTGCAGGTTTGTGGAAGAGAAGCCGACCTGGTTGGTAACCTGCGCGTCGTCCGCCGGAATGGTTGAGTGGGGTCGGACGAGTTCGCGGGACGTGGATTGGGTATTCACGGCTTCTGACGTGTTTGCTCTACGGTGCCCAAGAGAGTTCGTTGTCAGGTGAGGAGTGGTTGATGATTAATCAAACGAGTCGGTCAGCGGGAAGAAGGGCACTTCAGGCGATTGTCGTCGTTGCTGCCGTGACCGTTGGGTTGGGTGTTCGTTCCACAATGGCTGCTGAGCCAGGGTTGGAGCTGATTCCGGCATCTGTGGATCTGACTGGGCTTGGCTCCACAACTAGCATTCTGGTTGAGAAGACCGCTGACGTTCAGCGAGTCGGTCAGGTCACGTCTGGTATTAAATGGTCGACCGATGATTCTGCTATCGCCACGGTGAGTGATGGAGAAGTGACAGCGGTTGGCAACGGTTCAACGACATTGCGGGCGACGGTCGACGGCAGAAAACTGACAGCGAAAGTGACGGTTCACAAAGCCGGCGCGGCGCTGTCGCCGAGTTTTCGGAATCATGTGCTGGCTGTGGTTGCAAAGGCCGGTTGCAACTCCGGAGCGTGTCACGGCGCGTTGGCGGGGAAGGGCGGGTTTCGACTTTCTCTGAGAGGGTTCGACCCGGCGACGGACTATCAGACGATCGTGACGCAGGCTCGTGGACGGCGGATTGAGCTGGCTGATCCGGGGCGGAGTCTCATTCTCGCCAAGCCGACCGGAGCGTTGCCTCACAAAGGCGGGCTGCGGTTCGAGACGGATTCGCGTGAGTACAAAGTGATCGCCGACTGGATTGCTGGCGGAGCGGAGCCGCCTGCCGATGACGATCCGACTGTTGAGCGAGTTGAGATTCTACCTGACGCCGTGCAGTTATCCGTCGGCGACGAGCAGGATTTCCTGGTGCGGGCTCACTATTCGAACGGACGGGTTGAAGATGTTACTCGGTGGGTGAAGTTCTCCTCTTCTGACGAGTCTGTGGCGAGTGTCGATCAGGATGGGCGAGTTTCCGTCGTTGGGCCTGGAGCGGGGGCGGTGACCGGGTGGTTTGCGAGTCGGACGGTCATGTCGCGAATCGTCTGCGCCTTTCCGAACGAATTATCCGAGGACGTTTACGCCAGTCAGCCGCGTCGCAACTTTATCGATGAGCAGGTTGTCGCCAAGTTGAGTCAATTGCGGTTGCAGCCGTCGCCTGAGTGCTCTGACGTTGCGTTTGTTCGGCGCGTGTTTCTCGACGTGATTGGGACTCTTCCGACGCCGACCGAAGTGCGGGAGTTTCTGGCAGACAACACGGAAGGAAAACGAGATCGACTGATCGAGTCTCTGCTCGCTCGTCCGGAATTCGTCGATTACTGGACCTACCGGTGGAGCGACGTCTTGCTCGTCAATGGAAACCTGCTTCGACCGAATGCCGTGAAGGCGTACTACGGATGGATTCGGAACGAGGTCGCCGAAAACACTCCCTGGGACGAGTTCGTCCGGAAGATCGTCACATCGACTGGCGGTTCGATTGAGAACGGAGCGACCAACTTCTTCGCCTTGCATCAGGATCCGGAGAACATGGCGGAGAACGTCAGCCAGGCGTTTCTCGGTTTGTCGATTGCGTGTGCCAAGTGTCATAACCATCCACTCGAAAAGTGGACCAACTCGCAGTACTACGAGTTCGCGAATCTGTTCTCGCGAGTTCGCGCGAAAGGGTGGGGCGGTGATTACCGAAGCGGCGATGGGGTGCGCACGCTCTATGTGGTGCCGTCAGGCGAGTTGATTCAGCCGTTGACTGGCAAACCTCAGCTGCCGACACCGCTGGACGGCGAACCGCTCGCGTTTGAAGCTACCGAAGATCGACGGCTTCATCTCGCGAACTGGCTGACGGCTCCCGAGAATCCCTACTTTGCGCGAGCGGTCACCAATCGGATCTGGGCAAACTTCTTCGGACCAGGGTTGGTTGAACAAGTCGACGACCTGCGACTGTCAAACCCGGCGAGCAACGAAGAGCTTCTGGCCGCCGCGTCGCAACATCTGATTGAGCACGGTTTCGACGTGAAGTCTTTAATGCGGACGATCCTGCAGTCGCATACTTATCAGCGGAGCAGCGTGCCCCTGGACGGGAATCGCGACGAGCACCGTTTTTACTCACGCTACTATCCGAAGCGTTTAATGGCTGAAGTGTTGCTTGACGCCGTTTCTCAAGCGACGGATGTTCCAACGCCGTTTACGCATATCGGATTTCCCGGCGGCGACCGGCAGGAAACGAAGGAGTACCCGTTGGGGACTCGGGCGATTCAGCTTCACGATTCGGCGGTCGAGTCGTACTTCCTGAAAACGTTCGGCCGGAATTCGCGAGCGATTACCTGCGAGTGCGAACGCTCGGACGAGCCGAGCATGGTGCAGGTTCTGCACGTGGCGAATGGCGACACGATCAACGGCAAGTTGAAAGCCAAGGAAAACCGTGTCAGCAAGCTACTCGCCGCAGGACATTCTGCCCCCGAGCTGACGGACGAGATTTTCCTGCAGATTCTGTCGCGATATCCGACCGACGAAGAGAAGAAGCGGGTCGTCGAATTGCTCAGCCAGGTGTCCGACGAAGACGCTGCTGAGAAACGCCTGGTCGTCGAAGACGTCTTCTGGAGTCTGCTCAGTACCCGCGAGTTTCTGTTTAACCACTGAGATGTCGAAGTTGCGGACCGGCGCATTTGGTAGTCCGACCAAAGTTGCATTCTGACGGGGATCAGCGTGAAGCCGAGGAAACTTCTCCGAAAGATTCTTGCTGGTTCTGAGACGGTTCGGTTTGATGATTTCGTAGGTTTGGTCGTAGCATTCGGATTTCGGCTGGACCGGGTTCGTGGAAGTCATCACATCTTTGCATGCCGACATTGACGAGCTGTTGAATGTGCAGGATGCTCGTGGAGAAGCGAGACGGTATCAGATTCGGCAGTTTCTGAAGCTCGTTGAGAAATACCATGTGACGATCGGAGATAGCCAGGAATGAGCGATTATCACATCAATATTTTTTACAGCGACGAAGATCAGGGGTATATCGCGGATATCCCTGACCTGGACTCGTGTTCTGCCTTTGGTGACACGCCAGAAGAGGCCCTGTCTGAAGTCAACCAGGCAAAAACAGAATGGCTTGAAGCGGCCGCGGAGAATGGAAAACCGATTCCCGCTCCGCGTTATCGTCCTGCGATTTACGAAGTGCGATGACAAGGTCAGAAGTTTGACGTTGTTGGATCGGCGAATTGCGTTTCTGTGTGGAAGATTGTCGGAGCGGATAAGTGAGTGTTGCGGAATTGGCGATCGTTAATATTGCGGCTTATAAGTTTGTTGAACTCGACCGACTGCCGGAGCGGCGTGAGCAGGTTCGTGAGCTGGCCGGAAAGCTGGAGCTCAAAGGGACCGTGTTGCTTAGCGAAGAAGGGATTAACCTCTTCATCGCAGGGACTCGTCCGGCAATTGATGAGTTTCTTACCGAGCTGCAGGCCGACTCGCGATTGAGTGATCTGCCGGTTAAGGAAAGCCTGAGCGAGCGGCAGCCATTCACGCGGATGCTCGTCAAAATTAAGAACGAGATTATTTCGTTCGGCGTCGACGGAATTGATCCTCGACAACGGACGTCTCCGAAACTTCAGCCAGAGCAGTTGAAGCAGTGGCTCGATGAAGGCAGGCCGGTCCATCTGCTGGACACTCGGAATGACTACGAAGTCGAAGTCGGCACGTTCAGCAATGCTCACGTGCTGGGCATCGACCACTTTCGAGAGTTTCCGGATGCGATCAATTCGTTGCCCGCTGCGATGAAAGACGAGCCGATCGTCATGTTCTGTACCGGCGGTATTCGATGCGAAAAGGCCGGGCCGTTGATGCAGGAACGCGGCTTCAACAACGTCTTTCAGTTGGATGGCGGCATCCTGAAGTACTTCGAAGAGTGCGGCGGTGATCATTACGACGGCGACTGCTTTGTGTTTGACCAGCGAGTCGCGGTCGATCCGCAATTGCGCGAGACGGCGGTCGAGCAGTGTTTCGCGTGTCAGATGCCGCTGACGGTCAAAGATCAGGGATTGCCGTCTTACGAGCCTGGAGTTTCGTGTCGGCACTGCTTTCAGAGTCCGGAAGAGCAGCATCGCGAGCTGTTAATGGAACGCCGGGCTGCCATTCACCGTGTCACGAATCCGTTGCCGGGAAGTGTTCCGTACGACAACCGTCGTCCGGTGAACGTTCCCGAGAGATTCGCAGGTCGGACACTGGTTGATTTTCTTTGCGAATGGCATCCGCAGATCGA
This sequence comes from Planctomycetaceae bacterium, assembly GCA_047611045.1. Lineage (GTDB taxonomy): Bacteria > Planctomycetota > Planctomycetia > Planctomycetales > Planctomycetaceae > JABMPE01. The sequence continues at coordinate 5,994 of JBLFXD010000191.1, forward strand.
ACGCAAGACGTGGCAGCAGAAAATTCTCGACGGTCACTTGCTGCGAGTAAAGAAGACGTTTGAAGAACGAGTTTCTGAGGAAGTGATCGTTCGCGAGGGCGAACGATTCGAGCATCTTATTCCTGCCACAATCGAGCCGTCGGTCAACGGGGAAATCGAGGTACTTCACGAAGATGACTCCCTGGTGATCGTCAACAAGCCCGCCCCTCTGCCTATGCACGCGTGCGGCCGCTTTAACAGGAATTCGCTGCAGTACATTCTCAACGAGGTCTACAAAGATAAGTACTTGCGGATGGCTCACCGGCTGGATGCCAGCACGTCTGGCGTCGCGGTCTTCTGTCAAACTCGGGATGTCGCACGGTTTGTGCATCCGCAGTTTGTCAATCGTGAGGTGAAGAAAGTTTACGTCGCGCGAGTCATCGGACATCCGCCGGACGACGAATTCTCCTGCACGGCGACCATCAGCGCGGAGCCGGGCGAAAACGGAGTGCGAACCATCACGGATGGCGGCCTTGTCGCCGAGACTCATTTCACGACGCGGGAACGGTTCGCGGATGGAACGTCTTTGGTTGACGCTCGGCCGGTGACCGGACGCACGAACCAGATTCGTGCTCACCTCTGGCATCTGGGGTTACCCGTCTGCGGCGACCCGGTCTACCTGCCGGAAGGCGAGTTGGGGACAGGGCAAACTCCAAGCGTCGACGATCCGCCGCTTTGCCTCCATTCGCGATCTATTCAGTTGGTGCATCCGGACATGAAAGAGCTGGTCACGTTCGAGGCCCTGCTGCCGAATTGGTCACGTGAGTAGGGTATGTCAAGCGCAGCGCCGGCGTACCATCGAGAATGATGACGATACCCGTGGTGCGCCGGCGCTGCGCTTGACATGCCCTACGTCGGTGTGACATTTGATGTCGCTCATTCTGCCGCAGGGGCGACGGTTACCCAGAGTGGGTCTGCTGAGAATGTCGTCTTCATGACGAAGTTCAGCGACACGTTTGCGGTCACGGGGATGAGCTGGCGATCGACCGGGGCGGCGTCAGCTGCAGCGGTGATGACGACGTGGCCGGTGACGTTCTTGCCGGTGATCAGCTTCGAACTCTTGCTTTCGTCGAACTTAACGCCAGGCGGGAATGTGTTGCAGAATTCCGACAGGTGGAAGAATCGCATGTCGAGTGAGACGTTCTTGTCGAAACCTTCGGCACGTTCGATGGTGACTTCGATTTTCTTCGACTCGCCCGGTTTCAGAACGATGTCGTGGTCGCTGAGTTTTACGGCTCGTACATCCTGCGGAGCACCGATGGAAACCGTGTGCGTATCGGCGGGCCAGTGACCTCGTCCGCCGCCGGGCTGGTACATTTCCTGGTAGACGGAAGCGACGGCTTCGAGTTCCAGGGGCTCGGCATCGTCGGTCGGTTTCCACGATGACGTACCGAAGATGCGGACGTTGCTGACCAGTTGTTTCGCGTCGGGAGCCGCTCGCAGGATGATGCACCCGTCGCGGCCTTTGTCTGGGAGAATCCTGCCGCAAACGGCTTCGACGCCAGCAGGTAACCCTTCAATGTGAAGCTGGACGTCTCCCGTGAAACCGTTCTTCCGTTCGACCTGTACATAGACAACGCCGTTCGAGCCTGGAGCGAGCAGAGTCTTGTCCGTGTCGGCGTAGATTCGGAAGTGCGGTTCGGCTTTGGTGGCTTCGATAAAGTAGACGTAGCTGGCGCCGCCTCGCAGGTGCATGTCTCGGATTTCGATGGCGTATTCGCCGTCGGCGGGGACCGTCCAGTTTTCGATGCGCGAGTCGGCGAACGATCGCTTGAAGTCTCGCAGGTCGTCGTTCTCGGAGATCCGTTTGCCGTCGAGATTGATGATTCGCAGGTAAGGGTCGAGCGACGACTGGTAACGTCGGGCTCGGACTTCGAAGGTGTACTTCTCGCCCTTCTTAGCGGTGAAGCGAAAACAGTCGACGTCGCTGTCTTCGGAGATGCGACCGTTAATGCCAGCTGGGAATGTGACCTGTTGCGATCCTTCGGGTGTCGTGTTGTCAGCGTCCGATTCCTGAGTCACAGGCAGCGTTGTCGCGAAGGTGGCGACGGGGTTCGTGACGGAGTCGTTCAGTGAAAGTTGTTTCCAGACTGGGCCGGAAAGTGTGTCGGCGGGGAGCGTGACTTTGCATTGCTTGTTTTCCGGCAGCGATGTGCCGACCAGTTCGACGCTGGTTTCCTGACCGATGGGAATTCCCATTGGATAGACGTTTGCAACAAACGGCCGGTTGGTGACTTCGACCGAATATTCCCAGTACTTGTTTCCGTGATATCGGACGTCGCGGATTTCGAGGAAGTATTCGCCGGCTCGGTCAAATTTCACGGACAGGAACGGGTCGCCGAAGAAATGGTTGTCGCTGGCGGCGACGGTGCCGCCCATCGCGTTTCGGACGGTGATCATCGGGTCGGCGTGTCGCTGCATGTCGTGGATGCGGTCCTGGAGACGCGCGCACCGGACGTGAAAGTTCAGCTCGGTGCCGGCTTCGACGTTGAACTTGAAGTAGTCGACGTCTTCGTTTGCCTCGATGACGCCGCAGGCCGTGGCGGGGACTGGCAACTCGGTGGCCGCATCGCGAGTGTTGTTTTTTGCGGTTTCGTAGACGACGGGATCCTGCACGATCGCCAGCTGCCCGACCGTGCTGATGCCCTGCGGTGTTGCGATCTTGACGTCACGGACTCCCGGAAGCGCGGCAGCGTCGACGGTGAATCGAACTTTCATCGTGATCAGGCTGGGCGTTTCGCCTTCCTTCTTTTCGGGATGGAGAATTTCTCCCGAGACGCCTTCTCCGCTCACCAGAACCTGATACGCGCCGAACATGCTGTAGCGAGTGTGAAACTCGATTTCGGAGGCAGTGCCAACCTGCGCGGCGGTCGGCTTCAGACTCATGACCATCGGGTAGCCCGTCTGCGCCACGACGAGTTGCGGCAACAGGGCGAGGAGAACAACGGCGGCGAGCTGAATTGATTTCATAGCGGTCTCAGGCTTAAGGCGGGTCAAAATATCATCCCTGCCGGTCGTGAATATTTCTAACCACAGAGGCGCAGAGATCACAGAGGAACGTCTCCAACGAAAAAATCCGTGTTCTCTGTGCCTCTGTGTTGAAATTCAGAATGATCAAATCGGGAGATTTTCTCTGGACGATTCTTAATGGACGAACAGAAAATACTTTGAATTCATGAGTCCCCACAGCACGTCTTCGTAGCCTTCCTGGGGAGTCGGTGATCCTTTGGCGTATTCGAGACTGGTTTGCACTTCCGCGTCGCTGGGTGGTCGGCAGAGAGCCGCCTGGAAGAGTTCCTGGACGATGTCTTCAGGAGATTTCTTCTCGGAGATCAGTCGGGCGATGCGGCCGTTCTTGTCGGCGAGTTTTGTGGTCAGCGTGTCGCCGTTGAGTGTGTGCAGGGCTTGAACGAGGTTTTCGTCGGGCGAGCGTTCGCACTCGCAGACGCTGGCTCGGCGAGGTTTGGCGAAGGTGTTCAGGAAGTAGTTGGGGTATTCGGCGTCGGGCAGTTCAGTTGCACGCGTGCCTGCGGGAAGGTTTTTGAACTTGGTGGGTGAGCCGGTGACCTGATCGATCGCGTCGAGCAGCGGTTCGGCCGGTAATCGTTTGACGTGG
>JBLFXD010000192.1:0-9638 GCA_047611045.1 Planctomycetaceae bacterium
CGTCTTTCAGAAGTGCGTCAACTTTCTTTGTAGCTTGTTCCCAGAGTCCGTCCCGCCGCATGCTCGCGCTGACGTCGACCAGAATGGCGAGGCGTTTCGCTTCCGCATCGACAGTCTGATCCTCGCTCTGCCGCATGAACGGTCGCGAAAATGCGAGAGCCAGCAGAATCAACGCGGTCGCTCTCAGCAGAAGCAGAAGCCAGTGTTCGATCTTTGAACGGCTGGTCACGCGCGGCGGCGAGGCGTCGAGAAACATCAACGTACTGAATGGAACCTTCCCCTTGGGCGTGCGACGGATCATGTGAAACAGGATCGGCAGACCGATCGCGGCCAAGCCGGCGAGGTAAAGCGGAGCGAGAAAACTCATGTAGCCCTCCCTGCTGGCGAGCGTCGTTGCGGCACGCGAGCCGAGCCCGCTTTCATCTTCTGCCGACGGAGCATGAACTCAGACAGGGCAACCTCCAGCGGGCGGTCCGTCGGGCAGAGTTCGTAGATCGCGCCGAGTTTCTCACACGTCGCCTGCACTAGAGCCAGATGTTTCTGCAAACGCTCCTGGTACTGCTTCCGCGCCGAACCTGGATCAACGTAAATCTCCTCGCCGGATTCCATATCCTGGAAGAGTGCCGGTGCGTCGAATTCGAAACTCAATTCCTGCGGGTCGAGAATCTGGAACACGACCAGTTCATGACCGGCTGCGGCGAGGTAGCCAAGATTCCGCTCAAGCCCGTCCACGGGAGCCAGCAGGTCAGAAATCAACACGACCAGGCCGCGTTTTCGAACCTGTCCAGCAACTCGTTCCAATGGCTTCGTCAGGTCGGTCGATGAACCCCGTTCGGCTTTCTCCAGTGCCATCAGAATCTGCCGCAACTGCCCGTGCCGAAAACGTGCAGGGATGATGTCTTGCACGTCCTCGTCAAACACGATCAGTCCAGCGGCGTCTCGCTGCTGAGTGAGTGCCCACGCCAGACAAGCCGCCAGCGTCTTCGCGTAATCGGCCTTTGTGTAGTCAAGGCTGCCGAAACTCATCGACCGACTGTTGTCGACCAGCAAGTTGCACCGAAGATTCGTCTCATCTTCGAAGAGCTTGATGTAGTAACGGTCGGATCTCGCCGCGACCTTCCAGTCAAGATATCGAGGATCGTCACCGTCCGAGTATTGACGATAGGCGCTGAACTCGACCGAGAACCCATGAAACGGTGATCGGTGCAGCCCGTTAAAGAAGCCTTCCATCACCGCCTTCACGCGCAGCTCCAACGACCGAATCCGCATGAGAACTGCGGGATCGGCGTGGCGTCCGAATGACGATGACGATGAAGAAGGCATTGTGGTTTCGATTCAACAAGTAGGCTGGAACAAGCACTGCGAAGTTCCGGCATTTAACGCGATTCTCTTTTTGCCGGAACTGCGCAGAGCTTGTTCCAGCCTACACTTCTGACCTCACTAACCCGGTGGTTTGACTGTTTCGAGCAGTCGATCGATGACCTGTTCGGTGGAAATGCCGTCGGCTTCGGCTCGGTAGTTAATAAGAATTCGATGCCGCATCACCGGGTGGGCGACGTGACGAATGTCGTCGATGCTGACGTGCGATTTTCCGTCGAGTAGTGCTTTGACCTTGGCGCCGAGCACCAGGTACTGGCCTGCTCGAAGGCCGGCTCCCCAGCTCACCCACTCGTTGATGAATTCCGGAGTCGCTGCCTGATGGGGGCGTGACGTCGCAGCCAGCCTCACCGCGTAACGGGCGACGTCTTCGGCGATCGGCACTGACTGAACGATCGAACGGAAGCTGACCAGATCGCTGCCGGCAAACAGTGGCTGAAGCTTCGCCTTGTCGCCCGACGTCGTTCGAGTGACCACGGCGACTTCTTCGTCTTCCGGCAGATAGTCGACGAAAACGTTGAACATGAATCGGTCGAGCTGAGCTTCAGGCAACGGATACGTGCCTTCCATCTCGATCGGGTTCTGCGTCGCCAGCACAAAGAACGGCTCTTCCAGCGGCATTCGTTTTCCCGCGGCCGTGACCTGATGCTCCTGCATGGCTTCGAGCATGGCCGACTGCGTCTTCGGCGGCGTGCGGTTGATTTCGTCGGCGAGGATTACGTTGGCAAAGATCGGCCCCGGAACAAAGACCATCCTTCGCTGACCGTTTTCATCCTGCTCAAGAATCTCCGTCCCGGTGATGTCTGCGGGCATGAGGTCCGGCGTGAACTGAATCCTCGCAAACTTCAGATGGAACAGGTCGGCGACCGACTGCACGAGCAACGTCTTCGCCAGACCGGGCGCCCCCGTAATGAGACAGTGCCCGCCCGCAAACAGTGCCAGCAGAAGCTGCTCAATCACTTCTTCCTGACCGATGATGACTTTCTTCAGCTCCGCAAAAATCTGCGTACGAGCGCCGCGCAGCAACTCGACGACGCGTCGTTCTTCGTCAGGATCGGTGGCAGTTTCAGAACTCATCGGTGTCCTTTCCGGAAGCAGCAATTCGCTTCAATGTGTCATTGCGTAAAAAACGATGTTGATGCCCAGCGGGTAGGCCAGCTTTTCTGAAAACTCTTTGAAGTACCACGGGTCCTGGCCTTCGCGTTCCCAGCCGTCACCAAGGTCTGTGTTGTGGCAAATCATGACCATCATTCGACCTTTGTCGTCGAAGATGCCTTTGTAGTGGACTTCCTGAGCGTCGGGCCTTTCCCAGGTGATGCCTCGCGAGCGGCCTGCAGTGGCGGCACCAAGGCTCGGAATCTGCGGCTTGTTTGGCAGGTCGTAGACGCAGTGAAAGATTGGATGCTCGTACGGAAGTTCGATGGGCTCGCGGTCGGGGAAGACCAGCTTGATGGCCTCGTAGAAATCGTACCACTCAGCTTCGCCCCAGAAGTCGTCGACCATCATGAAGCCGCCGTTGAGCAGGTATCGCCGCAGCGTTGTGGTTTCTTCTTCGCTCAGCGAAATGCCCCCGGGTTCGATCATGTAGACCCATGGGTAGTCGAACAGCTGAGGATCGGTGATCTCAAGGATCTTTCCATCGGGATCGACTTTCATCGACGTGAGCTGTTGCAAACGAAATGCGAAGTTCAAATCGGCGTCCGGGTAGTCAGTTTGCCAGCCACCGCCTCGACCTCGATAAGCGTTGTATTTCAGCCGAACGAACGTAAAGACGTCGTCTTTGAAACGTGGATCGACTTCCCAATCGGGAACGCCGTTACGGTCCGGCTTGGCGTTAGGGTCAAACGCTCGCCGTCGCCAGGGTTGAGCTTCGGTCTGCTCGCTGGACTGCCACATGAACATGGTGCCTACGACCAGAACAACGATCACGGCCAGCAATGAGGTTGCCCCGCGAGATCGCAAGGCTTCTCGATTTGAGCTTTCATGCGGCTGGTTCATCGCAACCTCGTCCAACGGTTGTTTCGTAGGGTGGGCACCGCCCACCACGCCTTTGACTCGATGGTGGGCGGTGCCCACCCTACATTTATTGCGTCGTCGTTCTGCTTCGTGCTGCTTCCTTCTGAACAAGGTCCAGCAGCAAACGATGAGCGTCTCTGAATCGCGGTGCTTCTTCGAGAGCCATCAACGTTTGTCGCTTCGCCTCTACATACTTTTCTTGAGCGGACAGTGACTTCGCAAACCGGTAGTGGATATCCGCCGGGTCGTTCGGTTCGAGCAACAGCAGCCTGCCGAACGCTCGCGCGGCGATGGCCGGTTGGTTCCTGTTCTCGGCGACGACCGCTCGCGTCGAATGCGGTTGCTCGAGCAGCGGGTCGATCGCGAACAGCCGGGCGGCGGTTTGTTCGAGTGCCGTCCAGTCGGACGCTTCGGTTTGAAGTTCGACGAGTCTCAGATTGGCCGGCACGGCGTCGTCATTGATCGCCGCAAACTGTTCGAGAATCTTTTGTTCGTCGGCGGGGCGATCGAGTTTCTTATAGACGCTCGCCAGACGTTCGTAAGCATTATCGCCACCGATATATGTCGGATAAATCGTGATCAGTTGCCGGAGCGTGGACTCGGCGGCGGCCCACTTCTTTGCAGCAAGCTGCTGCTGAGCAAGTGCCATCTGCCCAACGAAGTTCTTCGGATGTTCCTTCACCCACACTTCCAGCGACCCATCGTTTTCGCCGAGCAGTCTCTCCAGGTCGGGCTTCTCCCAATCGACATCCGGCGCAAGCTCCGACGCCTGCTTCTTTGCGAACTCTTCGAAACGGGTCTCGAGTTCCGGCAGAGCATCGCATCGCCGATCCAGCGCGACGTTGACAGGCAGCCCGGTTTTCAGATCGCCCAGAACAGCTCGCAACGATTCGATGCCGAAGTTCTGCACGAGAAAGTCGACCGCCATCGCCGATTCGAAATACGCGAACTGCAAATGCCAGCCGCTTTCCGGCCTCATGAAGGCACTGCTGAGTTCGCTTAACGGAGTAAGGCCGTCGTTCAGAATATGTTCGCGGTATCGAGGGTCCATCCGCTGGCCCCACGAGTCGTCCTCCTGAAGCTCTTCGTAGACCGAGATGCCTTCGCTCAGCCAGCGCGGGATCTTGTTCCGGGTCAGTTCAAGAGTGACCACGTGGCAGAACTCGTGCCACAGGACGGCTTCCCAGTTGGATGGGTTCTCGCGTCGCGATGCCGGGCTGTTGGCCGTGATGACTCGGCCAAAGCAAACACCCAGATACCCCGAAACGGCCGGCATGCCGAACGTGCGAACGGCGAAGTCGTCTTCGTTGGGAAAGACCTCGACCGTGACGCGATCTTTCAGCTCGAGACCGTACTTTGAGCAGATCGCTCGTTTGGCTCGATGCAGCAGCGTGAGGACTTCGGCTCCGTACAGCTTCGACTCGACAGTTTCCATTCGCAGGGTGAACGAGTCGTCCTGCAGCGTTGTGAACTTGCCGAGTTCGTCGTGCAGTTCGAGCAGGTTGTACGTCGCGACGTTGTAGCTGTCGGAATCGTAGGCCTCGTGCGCGACTTTCCAGCCTTCGACTTCCTCGCCGAGTCGCAACAGGTCGTCGGCAAGCTGTCGTTGAGCCGGTGCAAAATCCGCTTTCAACGCCAGTGACTTCCGCTGGTACGCGGCGCCTTCGCGGAAGCGGTAATGCTGAGAAAGTTTGCGACCGATCAGATGATCGATGCGCGGGTTGCTGGTCCAGCGGGCGAGCGCTTTGTCTCGATAAATGACTTCGCCACGGAGGTCATTCGTCAGGTGAGCGATGACCGCTTTGTACGCCCAGGCTTCTGGTTCCAGGCAATCGATCGCGTGAACCCGGTCGACTAACTGGATCGCCGCATCGTACTGCTCGGCGTCGATCAGGCCGTCGACCTGAAACAGGATGCTGGGTATATGTTTGGGATTTGCCTTGAGCGCGGCTTCGATTCCGAGCATCGCCGCTGGCGGATCGGAAGACGCGATCGCTCGCGCCAGCCCCGACGTGAAATCCGGATCGTCCGGGAATAACTCCAGCGCCGCTTTGAAATTGTCAGCCGCGAGCGAATCGTCATTCTTGTTGAGAGCGAGATTTCCGATGGCCAGCCACGGCTCGCGACTGGTGCGGCTGCGGAGCTTTGCTTTCTCGAAACGCTCGTCGAGAATCTCTCTCGCGTCGCGGCCGTCGAGTGCGTCGATCAGTCCAAGAATGACGATCTCTTCCGCGTCGGTGTATCGCCAGGAAAACTGTTTGCTGAGCGTTCGAATTTCGGTCAGCAGGACGTCGGCGAGTTCCGCGCGACCGCTTCTGAGCGAGGCGTCACGAGCCACCCACCGCAGCCGGATGCTCCATGAGTAACGCCGCAGCCCGTTTGCGATCGTCATCAGCGACGCGTCGAACTGACCGCTGGACGCTTCGGCCTGAGCTTTGATCAGCGGCCACGATTCCCCGTATCGATTCTTCGTGATTGCTTCGTGCGTCGCGAGAATGCACGCCTGATAGTCGCCGCGAATCATCATCGCGCGGCACTCTGCGAGTTCTGCCGCGCGAGAGATTTGCGGTGGGAAGATCAGGGTCAGCAGCCAGACGGCGAGCATCGTCGCCAGGCATTCTCGAAATCCAGACTTTGGAGCAGGCTGAAGGCGAGACCCGAACACAGCCGGCACAGATAAGCGGTTCTGCCGGTGACGCTGAGTTCGCAGCCTGTCCGCAGTTGCGGCCATGAAAGACCTTCCGTGGCCAGTCGTGAACCACGAGCGGCCCTTCAGTGGGCAGCATGTTCGCAATTCGCGTGGTCTGGAGACTGAATCGTGTGAGTGCATTCGGCGAGCCGAAGCTGGAAGACGTTAGCTGAAAAAAAACGCATCGACAACACGTCATACGGCTTTCCAGCGTAGCAGAGCCGGCGTGCCGTTCCGGCATCAGTCCTCGGATCTGACAAAAATTTGAAATTGCCACAGTTTCCTGTACGGAATTCCTGACAGATTCCCACTCTTATCTCTGAAGCGTCGCGACCGGCGACGCTTCGGCACGGAAGCTGTCTGTACTTTTCTGCGGATGCGGAGCTGGAACCATGCGACTGACACTTCGAACTTTGCTGGCCTACCTGGACGATCTGCTCGAACCGGGACAGTCTCGCGAGATTGGCGAGAAGATCAGCGAAAGTGGGTACGCGTCAGCTCTCGTTGACAGAATTCGCGAAGTCATGCGACGTCGACGGCTGACCGCTCCCGACCCGAAAAGTCCAAACAGCGGTCTCGATACGAACTCGATCGCCGAGTACCTCGACAACACGCTGGAACCCGAAGCGGTCGCCGATGTCGAGAAGGTGTGTCTGGATTCCGACGTGCATCTCGCAGAAGTCGCGGCCAGTCATCAGATTCTGACGCTCGTGCTCGGTGAACCGGTCGACGTGCCGACTCGAACTCGCGAGCGGATGTACGCGCTCGGGCCGTCGACGAAGCCAGCAGGTTCGAATGGCCATGCCGGTGCGGAGGGCGATTCGAAAGCCGGCTCTGATTCAAGTGCCGCTATTCCGAAGCGGACGGCGGCAAAGGACGAAGACTCATCGGCCGAATCGTTCACAAGCACGATCCCTGACTACTTAAAGCCGGTGCCGCTCTGGCGACGCATCGCTCCGATTGCGGTCGGCATACTGGTCGGAGCGGTCTGGCTGGGCGTCTTCTATCTCGACCCAACAGTTCCGTTTGGCAAATCGTCAGACACAGACAACACGGTCGCTCAGTTCGATCAAGGCGACTCTTCCGGCAACGGGGATGGTCTATCGGGCCAGACATCGAGTACCGAACTGACTGGTGATCCAAACTCCGGAAGTTCTGTCACGGATGGAAACCCAACATCCGCGGTCACGGGTCCAATGCCCGGAGAACAGACAGAGCCGGAAGTGGTCGCCGCCAACAAACCTCCGCGAGACATCGCTCAGCTCAACGGCTTCGATCCTGATGCTCGGACCGGAGCAACGGTAACGCCGCTTCCGAATCCGACAGCCCCAACGGCTTCGTCAGGGACGCCGCTGGCCAGTACCACTCCCGGGCCAGCCGTCCCCTCACTTCCCGAACCATCGCAACCCGCAACGGGAACGTCCGTCGCCGCGACCACAGCTCCTGTGCTGATTGGTTCGTCGGTCACCGCTCCGTCAACGACATCGCCGCTGACAACGAGGGCAACTCCAGCTGGAAATGCGACGAAGCCTGAAGTCATCGTCAAGTCGACGGTGCCGGCTCCCGAACTGCTCTACACATCCCGCGAAGGAATCCTCGCACGACAGACGGACGAGGGCTGGCTGACGATGCCACACCGGACCGCCATCCGTGTCGGTGACCGCGTGGCTTCTCTGGAACCGTTTTCGGCGTTGCTGGAAATCAGTTCGTTGAACCTGCTGATCGAACTTCAAGGCGGATCGGTGGTCGAATTTCTTGGAGCGACCAAAGAAGAACAGGTCTCGCTGAAACTTCTGTCCGGTCGGATCAGTGTGCAGAGACGGTCGCCCGAGACAAATAACGAGTCAGTCGTCGTCGGCCTGCACCTGATTGACGAACCGTGCCGGCTGACGCTGCGAACGCCGAACGCCCTATGCGGTGCAGAACTGACAGCCGTTGAAGCCAATGCTTACGAGAAAGATCTCGGCGAAGATCGCTACACCGGAAACCTGTTTGTCGTGAATGGCCGAGTCGGCTTCACCGGAGAGCTGGCCGGCAACGTCGCCTTGACCGGACCGTCCTGGATTCCGCTCACGCCAGTCGATCGCAAAGCGATGGCCGAAAACAAAGACCTGCCGCCCTTGCTGACGGTGCCCGACTGGCTCGAAACAAGCGGTTCGAGAATCTCGTCAACGCAGCGGCGCTATGCCAGCCGCTTCCAGAAAGAAATTGACGAAGAACAGCCGCTGCGAGACAGCATCCCATCAGTTGTGAAGTCGAAGATTCCGGCGATCTCAGAACTCGCTGTGAAATCGATGGTCACGACAGGGATGAATGACCAACTGGTTCAGATTCTGGCGGAAGCCGAGTTCCTTGAAGCCCGCAGCGCCGCAATCACTGGCCTGCGGCGGTGGCTTCCCGCGGCTCCTGAAAATCGCGAGGGCCTCCGAGCCAATTTGCAGCAACATTTTCCAGCCGACCAGGTCGACACGCTGTACCGGCTCCTTTGGGGGTACAACGAAGACGACGCTCGCAACCCGGCCACGTCGAAACTGCTCGTCGACTGGCTCGGCCACGACAACCAGGTGATTCGACAGCTGGCGTTTGACCACGTTTACCGACTGACCGGGCAGCGCTACGACTACCGATCGATCAACCCGGCCAACCAGCGAAAGGTCGCCGTCGACCGCTGGTACTCACACCTCGAACGAAACAACGGCGCGTTGCTCGAATAAGACGGAAGGGTTGTGACCACCGGAGCGAATCAAACGGCTGGTGTGCCGGCGCGGGCAATTGTTGGAGTTCGTTACCGCCAGAGTTGCCGTAAGATCTCCGCGCAGGCACACCGCGATTTCCGTTCAGCCCGCTGATCACACCCTACGAAAAACTCACAACCTTTCGGAGCTACCGCGGGTCCTTCGCGCCGGCCAGTTTGTGAATGGCCTTCCATTCTTCTTCGGCCACCGGCGTGATCGATAGCCGCGAACCCTTCCGCATTACGGCCATGTCTGAAGCGACGTTGTCCGCTTTCAGGTCGTCTCGTGTTACCGGCGTGTCGAACTTTTGAATGATCTCGACATCGACCATAAACCAGGTTGGACTGTCAGGGTCGCTCTTCGGATCGTAGTGCTTGTCCTTCTTGTCGAATGCCGTGTGGTCCGGGTATCCCGGCTCGACGACTTTCGCCGTACCGACAATGGCCATCGGCTTGGCGTTGCTATGGTAAAAGAAAACCCGGTCGCCGACCTGGATGTCGTCACGCAGCATGTTGCGGACCTGGTAGTTCCTCACGCCGTCCCAGTGCGTCTTTTTGTCTTTGACGAGATCGTCGATCGAGTACGCATTCGGTTCCGACTTGAACAGCCAGTATTGCCGCTTCCGTTTCTTTGCCACGTTGAAACCTTCCGGTGTATTGTGTTTTCGCAGGCTGCGTTCGACTTCGTAACCGACGTCACTCAAGCACTTTGGCGACTGGCCCGAGCAATGCCAGAGCCGTGCTGAAATAGATAATGACTCCGAGCACGTCAACCAGTGCGGCAATCAGCGGATTCGACATCAACGCCGGGTCCATCCCGAG
>JBLFXD010000193.1:0-9612 GCA_047611045.1 Planctomycetaceae bacterium
TCGGTCGTCGGATCCTCAACCTCCGCCGGAACTGCGCTCAGCAGAACTTTGCTTTGAAGAGTTTGGACTTCGGCAGGTACCGAATAACCAGCTTGGCGACGGCGTGGGCGAACTGAAAAAAACTGATGAAAAATTCTTCTTTGAAAACAACATGTTTTGTGCTCCCTGCATCGATTGAAAAAGTGGCAGTAAGTGGTCAGCTCGCTCCGGCCCGCGATCGACTTTGAAGAGAGCAATCCGTCAGGGATTGAACTGACCTGAAATGACGATTTTCTGATAGTGCGTATTATACCGATCAGTCAGATTTTTACGCCTCAATTGCATGATGCATTTATGTACCGTTCATCGTACAACTCACTACTTGATTAACGGATTGCAGAAACCGATCCGTTTTGAGCATTTGGACGTCTGTTGAGGTATTCCCCTTGGCCATTACTCGCATGTCTTCGTCCATCGACACGGCTAAACTGCACGTAAGTGACCTGAATCCCGCTTCGGGCGGTGGTGCGGATCGGGCAATAATTTCCTGCCGCAACGAGTGCCGGGGCTACGGAATCTGCGTGCGACGTACGGCCGGTTGATCGCGGACTTCGAGCAACGTCGCCGGCAACCGCGAGTACGCTGCGGCTCGGTGTTTCAGATGTGCTGGCGAGTCTTCGAACGATCTCGCTTACCAACTGAATCGCTTACACGGGGACCGGAACCGTCGATGCGATTCTTCAGCTTGTCAGCGAGCAAGACGACTGCGTTCATCGCGGGGGCGGCTTACGTTGACGGTCGGCGTGCTCGCAGAAGACCGCAGCGAACATGGCAACCGAGCGAGCAGGTTCTGACTAAAGGATGAACTGGCTGAGATCTTCACTGCCGAGGATCTCACCGAGGTGCTCACGTACCGCTTCAGAGTCAATTGTGACGGACTTTCCGGACAGCGTCGGCGCGTCGAAGCTGACGTCTTCAAGGAGCCGCTCAAGAATTGTGTGAAGCCGGCGGGCTCCGATGTTCTGCGTCGACTGATTCATCTGAAAAGCGCAGTCGGCGATTTTCTGAACGGCGTCGTCGCTGAAGGAAAGCTTGACGCCTTCGACCTTCAACAACGCTTCATACTGCCGCAGCAGCGAAGCTTCCGGTTCGACCAGGATTCGTACGAAGTCGTCGCGTGTGAGGTCTGCGAGTTCTACTCGGATTGGGAATCGGCCTTGAAGCTCAGGCATCATGTCCGACGGTCGGCTCTTATGAAATGCCCCGGCCGCGATGAACAGGATGTTGTCAGTTTTCAGGTTGCCGTACTTCGTCTGGACGGTCGTGCCTTCGACGATTGGCAACAAATCCCGTTGCACTCCCTGCCGACTGACGTCCGGGCCTTTTGATCCTTCCCCGTCGACGCAGACTTTGTCGATTTCATCGATGAAGACGAGACCCGATGCTTCGGCGAGACGTATTGCTTCGTCCTGGATCGAATCCTGATCGACCAGTTCCTCAACGATCTGGTCGAACAGAACTTTCTTTGCCTGTTCAACAGGCATTTCACGACTCTTCGTCTGGCTGGGAATGAGACGGTCGAAAACGTTCTGCATACTTGGATCCATTTGATCCATGCCGAGTCCCGAGAACATCTGCACGCTCGCGGCCTTCTGCTCGACGCTGAGTTCGACGATTTTGTCGTCGAGTTTTCCGTCGCGCAACATCTGCCGAAACTTCTCGCGCGTGCGAGTCTGCCGTTCTTTGCGCTCTCGTTCTTTCTCCGCTGCGTCACGCGCCGCATCTGCTTGCTGAGCCTCTGATTCCTCGCTTTCCCCGCTGCTTGTCTCTGCCGACTCCAAGCTTGAGTTCATCATTGGCGAACCGAATTCCGGGATCGCCAGCATGGATGGTTCGGGGACGTTCGGCTCTGAAGACTTCAGCAGCAGATCGAGGATGCGATCTTCCACGCGCGACAGTGCCTCACCCTCAACTTCTTTGCGAGCATTATCGTTCACAATGCTGATGGCAGCTTCAACGAGGTCGCGGATGATCGATTCCACATCGCGGCCGTAGTAACCAACTTCCGTGTACTTGCTGGCTTCGACTTTGACGAACGGAGCGCCGGTCAACTTGGCAAGTCGGCGAGTAATTTCCGTCTTGCCGACGCCGGTCGGGCCGATCATCAGAATGTTTTTCGGAGTGACTTCGCGACGCATTTCCTCCGGAAGCTGTTTCCAGCGCCAACGGTTTCGCAGCGCGATCGCAACGGCCCGTTTGGCGTCGTTCTGTCCGACGATGAACTGGTCGAGTTTCGCAACGACTTCGGTCGGAGTCATTTCGTACACGGAATTTCCTCGACGATAAGATTACTGTTTGTGAAGACGTCGATGTCTGACGCGATGAGGAGTGCTTCCCGCACGATTTCAGAGGCACTCAGGTCCGTGTGTTTGACCATGGCCTTGGCGGCGGCGACGGCGAAGTTCCCACCGGAGCCGATTCCGACGATGCCGTCGGTTGGTTGCACGACGTCGCCCTGCCCGCTGATCAGCAGGCTGCTTTCGGCGTCGACGGTGATCATCATCGCTTCGAGTTTTCGCAGGATGCGATCGGTTCGCCAGTCGCGAGCCAGCTCGGTCGCGGCTCGCGGCATGTTGCCGGGATAGTCTTTCAATTTGGTTTCAAACCGCTCCATCAGCGCGAAGGCGTCGGCGGTTGAGCCGGCAAATCCGACAAGGACTCGCTTGTCGAGCATCCATCGAATCTTCTTCGTGTCCGACTTCATAATCGTATTGCCGTAGCTGACCTGGCCGTCTCCTCCCAGCGCGACGACTCCATCTTTGCGGACGCTGAGAATCGTGGTCGATCGCCAGATCGGGCGTTGGTTGTCGGGTTTCATGGAGAGTTGCCTCAGATTTCTCTGATCTGAATTCCTGGAAAATCTGTCGTACATTCAAACTTCGTCTCAAGACTCCGCAGACCTGTTGCGCGATTGCGAGGCGTCATATCAACTGGCCTGGCCTTACTCAAGCAGCAACAACAGCTTTCTAAACAGCGTCGATCAAATTCGGTCGAAAAGGCCTCACGAGATCGTCCGTCTGACCAAAGGATCTTTTCATCTTGACAACGACGATTCGGAAAAATTGAGTTCCGCCTGGGAAAACTGTAGCGGCAATGTGACGTGTGACGATAACTCGTGCAGAACTCGTTACCCCGGTCGCGGAACAGCGACGTGTTGGTGTCAAGTTTTAAAGAAGCGAATGCGGGCGGCAGGTGTTCTCTGTCAATGATCGAGAATATTGACCCGCGACAGGGATTAAAGGAGGTCTCGCAGAAATGGAATTCTGCGACTGGTCGGGTTCTGGTCTTCAGACTTGAACAGACGGCTGGAACAAGGAACTCGCGTATCCGAAGCAACGTGTTTTCGGACTGAACCCCTCAGGATCACGCGACAGATACAGGTACGGAGACCATGAAACTTCATCACTTCTTAAAGTCCACAGTCGCAGCACTGGCCTGTGCGGGAACGTTGATCCCTGGAGGTCTCGTGCAAGCTGGCGAGACTGCAGTGAAGACTCAGGCCAAAAAGCCAGCCAACATCGTGCGTGATTTATCGCTCACGAAGGATGGCGTTCTGGAAGGGCAGGTCTCCGACGCGAAGAAAGCGGCATCGACAGGTGTCGTCGTTTCAATTCGCCAGGTGAAGGAACGCAAAGAGGTTCATCGGACAAAGACGGACGACAAAGGTCGGTTCGAAGTTCGAGACCTCAAACCCGGCACCTATTACATCGTGGCCGGAACGGGTCACGGTCTGTACCGGGTCTGGGCGAGCAACATTGCTCCGCCGAAGGCGTTGAAAACAGCCCGGATCATTTCGGACAAGACGCTTGTTCGAGGCCAGAGCCCCGACGGCAGCATTCTCTACGATGAAAACGGAGTTGCTTACGGGCAGGTCCGCATCGTGGACAACGGCGGGTTGGTTCCGGTCTCGCCTGGCGGAGCGTTCGCCACATCGTCATCAGGATTCCTCGACAGCCTCGGGCTGTACGACGTCCTGATCCTGGGCGGCGTGGGAGCTGGCATCGGGCTCGGTGTTGCGGCACTCAACGACGACGACAACAACAACAACGTTGTCAATCCTCCACCACCGCCACCGGCCACACCATAGTCCCGAGCCTTACGGCGAAGACTGAAAAGACATTCGCAGCCGCATCCGAAGCAATTTCGGGTGCGGCTGTTTTCGTTATTAAACGACCGACTTCTGCTGGACTGCTTCGTCGTTGCCGAGTATCTATGATGCCGGGCCGTCATCTAGTAGAGCATCCGTATTTCACCAGAGACAGAAGGCTGATCCGAATGGCCAGCCCGGTTCCAACGATCGAATCACTTTCTTCCGAGCAGCGATCGCGTATTGAAGAAACAAGCTCGAACTTTCGAAACGCCCTCACGACAAACCCGAATACTCGCATTCAGGATTTCATCGCCGACTCAACGGGCATCGAGCGTCAGGTTCTGCTGCGAGAGCTTCTGCAGATTGAGATCGAAGACCGTCGACAGCGAGGACAGATTCCGGGGCAGGATCATTACTCAAGCTTGTTTCCTGATTCGTCTCACATCGTCGCGAGCGTTTTCGATTCGGTCGATCAGTCGGTGGTTGACTCAGCAGCCGTCGAGACGGTTATCCCTGGCCAGGCACTGACTGACGACGGCGCAAACAAAAGTCCTGAAATCCTGGACGATCGTTTGAAGTCCGACTTCGTCGCAACGTCCGCAGAAGCGATCATTGAATCGAGCGACGTCGTTTCGGCCGGACCGGAACACGCGGCGGAAACCGAACAGGACACGCTGGTTGAATTCAGCAGTGCTCAGCCCTCGACCGGTCAGCCCTCGACCGGTCAGCCTTCGACCGGTCAGCCTTCGACAAATCAAACGACCGGAAACCAGACTGACGTCGAGACGATCGTTCCAACCGACGACGGCGGCTCGGCGGTCACGATGGACGAGAATCGGATCGCAGAAACGATCGTCAGCGCAGCGGATGCTGAGTTTACTTCCCGGCAGCCAACTCGTGGGCCAGTCATTGGCTCAGGGCAGACGTTCGGCGATTACGAGTTGATCAGCCCGCTCGGGCAGGGCGGAATGGGAGTTGTCTATAAAGCTCGGCAGAAGGCGGCCAATCGGCTGGTCGCTCTGAAAATTATTCGCCCCGACCGCATGAGCAACATGACCGAGGTCACTCAGGGACGGATGGTCGATCGCTTCAAAGCGGAAGCGCACGCAGCGGCCCGGCTTCAGCACGACAACCTGGTCACCGTTTACGACGTCGGCGAAATCGACGGCTGTCATTATTTCTCGATGCAGTATGTCGAGGGCGGTTCACTGTCGGATCAGATCAGCGATCGATCTCTCGACAGTCGCGAAGCAGCCACGTTTGTCGAACCCGTCTGCCGAGCGGTCCACGCCGCCCACGAAGAAGGCATCCTGCATCGCGACATCAAGCCGGCAAACATTCTCATTGAGGACGGGACGCTGCGACCTCGCATCGCCGACTTCGGACTCGCGAAACTTCAGAACGAAGATCAGGAACTGACACGTTCGGGCGAGGCAATGGGCACACCGTCTTACATGCCGCCTGAACAGTTCGGAGACGCCGCCAGCGCGACCGCACGTTCCGACATCTATTCAATCGGCGCGACACTCTATCACCTGCTGAGTGGCCGGCCGCCGTTCAAAGCGGCCACGTCGATGGCGACGATGCGGCAGGTGCTGAATGTCGAGCCCGTCGCGCTGCGGGAACTCAACCCGGAAGTCGATCAGGATCTTGAGACAATCTGCATGAAGTGTCTCGAGAAGGAGCCCGACCGAAGATTTCAGACCGCCGCAGATGTCGCCGACGAACTGCAACGCTTCATCAACGGCGAGCCGATCCTGTCGAGACCGCTGAGTCGCCCGGAACGTCTCGTCCGCTGGTGCCGCCGTAACCCGCTGGTGTCATCTTTGAGTGGTCTTGCTGCTGCCAGCGTTGTCGTCGCTCTGGTGAGTCTTGCCGTTGCTTACGTAAAGACCGACGAAGCCCGCAAGCAGGTGGAAGCGAGTCTGGGCGAAACGGAGAAAGCGCAGAAAGTTTCCGAAGCCAGTTTTCAGGACGCACTGGCAGCGGTGAACGACTTCTTCACCCACGTCAGCGAAGACCGACTTCTGAACGAACCAGGCGCCGAAGGGCTGCGTCATGAATTGCTGGAACTTGCTCGCGACTACTACCAACGGTTCCTGGATCGCCGTTCCGATGACCCGACCGTTCGCGAAGAAGTGGCTCTCTCACATTTCCGAGTCGGCTTGATAATCGAGGAACTGGACTCGCCGCAGGCGGCTGTCGAGTCGTATGAAAAAGCTCGCGACATTCAATCGAAGCTGCTCGCCGAAACCGTCGCCGAAACCGTCGCCGAAACCGCAAAGGCCACGAAACGAGCACTCAGCCGAACCCTCAACGCGATGGCCAGAGTGGCGACCAACTCTGGCGACCTCGACGGCGCCGAAGAGCTGTTCAACGAAACTCGAAAGCTGCGGCTCGAACTCGTCGAGGCGACACCGGACGCCGATGAGCGGGTCGAATTTGACCGACTCCTTGCCAGCGTCGACATGAATCTCGGTCTGCTGGCCAGGCGGCGATCGGAATTTGACAGAACCGGGACACTCTATCGGAAGGCTCAGGAGCTTCGTCAGAAAGTGTTACGCCGCCGCCCGAAAGATCCACAGCTTAGACGTGACCTGGCCAAAGGCTGGTACAACCTCGCAAATCTGGCCGTCGATCGAAATGACGCCGAAGAGGTGAGCACCAACGTCGATCTGGCCATCGCCCAGCTGGAAGAACTGCTCGGCGAGAATCCCGACGACTTGAGAGATCGATACCTTTTGGCACTCTGCTACCGCATGAAGGCGGACCTGAACGCGGCGTTGATTTCTGTCGACAATTCGAAACTCACCGACGCTATCGATGGCTACAACAAAGCTCGGTTCGCCATGCAGGACCTCTCCGAACGCAGCCCGGCCGTGCATCGATACCGAGTTGAACTCGGGCAACTGCTGATGAATATTGGCCAACTCGAAGGCCAGCAGCGACGCTTCACAGGGGCCAGGTCCGCTCTCGATAATGCTGAAGAAGTGTTCGCGAATCTTGTGAAGGAAGACCCGGACAACAGCGAATTCCAGGAATTGCTGAAACAGACTCAAGCGACTCTTGAGCAGCTCACAGCGTATGAAAAAGCCTCTGCCGAGCAGAAGTAAGCTCAGCGCAACGCTCGCCTTGTGAATCTATGCGGCTTGTTCCGTTCGTACCGGATCGGTGGCGTGAAATCGACGCCTCAGCCGACTGCTCACAAACTCACAGGTCGGTACCGGTCGATACTCCCACAACGGTTCTGCACATTGATTGAGTTGCGCAGGATCCGCGAATGCCATCGATCGGATGATCGTGGCAGCGCCGACGCGCACTTGACGCTCGGTATCCACATAAGTCTGCTGAGAGATTGTCTGCAATGGTCATGAAATATTCTGACGTGTCACGCGGATTGTTCAGGTCGTTTGCACGGACTCTTCCGCTGGCCGCAGCCGTTGCCGTGGGACTGTCATCTTTCAGCGTCAGCGACGTGCAGGCTCAGTCTCCGAATGGTTCTGCCGATCCGAGTCCGGCAGTGGCCAAAGCAAATAAATCGGCGAGCGTCGAGCCGGGCCACAGCCCGATCCAGCCCGTAAACTTCGACCTGCTCGTTCAGAACGAGGCCACAACCACACCTCAGCCGCCTGCCGCGCCTCCTGCCCAGCCAGCTCCGAAGAAACCAACTGCGAAGCCGGCACCGTCGACAAAAGTGCCGGCTCCGCCAGCGGTCGGAAACTCGACAAGTCCGTCAGCAGCTTTTCCGCCAACAGCCTCTCCGGCCGTGACGACTGACTCACCGGCCGAGTCCAGACTTCAGAATCCATTTGCGTCATTCGAACCGCCACGCGGACGCAGCCCCTTCCTCTCAAGGTTCTCGAGAACTCCGGACGTGTTTGGCGACAGCTTCATCCCTGTCTCGGCAAACATCGACATCTTTAACCTGACTGGCATGACGGCAGGTGCTGCGACATTCGCCGATGCCGATCTTCCGCTTGGAGGCGGCATGAGAAGGTTCAAGAATGAGCACGCAAGAGCCCTTCCAACCGACCGCGTCTTCTTCCTCTATAACCATTTTCACAATGCGTTGAGATTTGAAACAGACAACACCTCAACAACGGATAGCGTCGATCAGTTTACGTTCGGTTTTGAAAAGACGTCCGACGATGGGCAATGGTCATTCGAACTCCGGATGCCGTTTTCGGGAGACGCTAATCTGTCAGGTGACGACGTCACTGTTGATTCGAACGGCGTCGGGAATCTGGTCGGAACACTGAAGCGAATCCTGTATTCAGATTCAACTTTTGTAACGGCTGCCGGCCTTGCCGTTGTCGTGCCAACGGGAAGCGATGCCTCAGTCACGTTCCGAAATTCAAACGCTCGTCTCGACTTCGAAAACGAAGCCGTTCACTTGTTGCCATACCTCGCCGTGCAATCCTCACCGGACGAAAACTGGTTCTTTCACGCTTTCGCACAGATCGATATCGCGGCCAACGAGAATGAAGTTTCTATTGTCGGAAACGGATTCACAGACTCAGACTCCCTTGCCGACCAGACTCTTCTTTATCTGGATGGATCAGTCGGGTACTGGTGGTATCAGTCAGCTGACGACTCAGGATTGACGGGTCTGGCATCGGTCGTCGAACTTCACTACACGACCACGCTCAACGATGCCGACACCGCAAACCTGAACGGTGCTTTGATCGGCAACTTCGAAAACCGATACGACGTCCTGAATCTGACCGCCGGCGTGCACTCCGAGTGGAGCGGCAACACGGCAGTCCGAGTCGCAGTCGTCGTCCCACTCGATCGCGACGAACGCTTCTTCGATTCGGAGACTCAGGTTTCGGTCATACGTCGATATTAAATTCTTAGGTCGCCAAACAGGCGTGCCGTGCGCGCTTTCGAATCACACGCAAAGGCGCGAAGATTGGGCTTCAAAACTTTGCGTCTTCGCGCCTTTGCGTGATTCTTTCTTTGATGGCGGCTTCGTCGCTTCAGGTAGCTGGGAAAACGGTAGGCAGATGTGGAAGCTTGGCCGTCCCCGCAGTTGGCGCATGTATTGATCAGGCGCGCTGAACCACATTGAATTCTCACAACTTCGGGTTTCAGTTCCCGGAAGCAGTTTGGAATTCGAAAACGAGAATCTCCGCAAAAGAAATAACTGAAGCTCGGACAACTGTAACTTAGGCTGAAACCGCAACTCGCAACTTCAGAATTCATGCACCGAGCCGAATTGACGGTCTCACGCAAGCTCTCTAGACTCCCGCCACTTCGCCACAGTTGAATCAGAGTTCGCCGATCAAGAACGGCAGATTCCGACACCTGAAGGCGAACCCGCAACAGAGAAAACAGAAATTCGGGGCGTAGCTCAGCTTGGTAGAGCGCCTGCTTTGGGAGCAGGAGGTCGCACGTTCAAATCGTGTCGCCCCGACTTATGGCCAGAGTCCTTTTCAGTAAGGATTCTGGCCTTTTTCGTTGGGTTTTCGCTGTTTTCTGGT
>JBLFXD010000194.1:0-9603 GCA_047611045.1 Planctomycetaceae bacterium
ATCAATCGGCAGACGACGACAAGCAGCTTCTATTCGACGACACAGGCAACGGCCAGTCAGCAGAGCCATCAGCCGCCAACGCAAAACCATTCATCGCAGAGTCCAGCAGCCTTTCAACCACTTTCGAGTACGAAGTCGGAGGTCGGCAATGGCAGATTGACTTCGCAGCTACTCCGGAATTCATTGAAGCAAAACAACGTTGGGACTCCTGGCTGATTCTCGCTACTGGCATTTCCAGTTCGGTACTTCTCGGAATCGTGTTGCGACTTGTCATTGGAAGAGCCACGGAAGTAGAAAAACTCGTCCGACAACGAACAGACCAGCTTCATGAAGCAAATACGCAGCTCACACAGGAGGGGCGTGAGCGAGAGATTGCTCAGGCAGAACTTCATTTAAAGGCCGCAGAACTCGAAAAGTCCAACGATCAGTTAAGTCGGTTTAATAAGTCGGCATCCGGGCGAGAGTTGCGAATGATCGAACTCAAACGTGAAATCAACGAACTGCTGGAAGCCTCAGGGGAACCGGCTCGCTACGACATTTCATTTGCTGACCAGTAGCTTTGATTCAGCCAGCATCAGGAGCATCGAAAGCAATTTCTGACTCACAGAACAATGACCTGAGCGATCAATTCGGCGACCAGTCTGCCATGACTGATTCGCTGGCGTTCGTCGCATGGCCACGCAGCACGCCGATCATTGCCGGATGCCTGATGGCAACGGTGGCGTTGGTCGGCGTCTGGATTCTCGAAAGAAACTCAGCATCGCAATACCTGGACGAAGTCCGCGCAGACACCGTGCGAGACCTCGCTGCCGTTCGCGGCGCGGCCGAAATCGCCATCAACAGGCGAGTACATTTAACGTTGGGTTTGAAAGCGTACGTCTCGATCAACCCGGACATTAACGAGCACGAGTTTGCTGACTTCGCGGCGCTGCTCATGAAAGAAGCCGACGGGATCCGCAGCGTCACTTCGATCAAAGACAACGTCATCAACGACGTCTACCCGCGAGAAGGGAACGAAGGGGCCATCGGTCTCGAATTGCTCAAGAATCCGGATCAGCGAGTTGCCGCCGAATACGCCATCGAAACCGGTCGGCCGTGGCTGGCTGGGCCGTACAAACTGGTCCAGGGCGGCGAAGCCTTTATCAATCGGGCTCCGGTTTATGTCACAGAAGCAGTGGGGCGGCCCGGCGATGGCCGGTACTGGGGAATGGTTTCGATTCTGGTCGACAAGCAGACCTTGTCCGATGAGATTCTTAAAGAGGTCCCCGAAGATCTGACCATCGCCATCCGGGGACGTGCCAACCGCAGCGAACCCGGCGAAGTTTTTCTCGGCGACCCGAACATAGAATCGTCATCGCCGATCACGGCAGAGGTCTCGCTTCCAACCGGCAGATGGCAACTCTACGGAGTTCCGAAAGCTGGCTGGCCCTCGGCGTCTCCTCATTCGATCAGTATCTGGGGCATCGGCGCGTTGCTGTCGCTCTTCGCCAGCACACTCGTGTTTTCAGTAGTCCGTTTGCTGGTGGGTTACCGCGAATACTCTCATCGACTGGAAATCGCCAATGAGCGTGCCAGCGTCGCCCAGGAAACGGTCGAAACATCCCGTCAGAAACTCGCAGAGAAAGCAGCTCAACTGGAAACCACTGTCTCGCAGTTAGAAGACGCTCAGTCGGCCACGCTGAACATGCTGGACGATATTGAGCAAGCTCGACGAAAACTCCAGGCATCGGGCGAAGCTCTGGAGCAAAGCAACCTGGAACTTCAACAGTTCGCGTATGTGGCTTCGCATGACCTGCAGACTCCGCTGCGTGCCGTTGCCGGTTTTGCTCAACTGTTGCAAAGCCAGTACCAGGGTCAGCTTGACGATGACGCCGACAAGTACATCGCAACGATCGTGTCCAGTTGCGAGCGCATGAAAACGATGATCAACGATCTGTTGACGTATTCTCGTGTCGAGTCGCAAACGTTGCCGTTCAAACCGGTCGAGATGCTCGAAATCTTCGACGGCGCGGCAGCGATTCTGTCAGGCGCGGTTAAGGAAACATCCGGCACACTGACGCACGGCGACCTTCCAACCGTCAACGGCGACAAGGCTCAATTGTCACAACTCATGATGAATCTGATCGGCAACGGGCTGAAGTACCACGGCGAAGAACCACCACAGATACATGTTGAAGCCGAAGAAAGTCCGGACGAATGGACGATCAGCATTCGGGATAATGGCATTGGGATCGAGCCGAGATTTTATGATCGTATCTTTGATATTTTCCGCCGTCTGCACACTCAGGAAGAATATAAAGGCACGGGCATTGGCCTGGCGATCTGCCGCCGAATCGTCAAAAAACATAATGGACGCCTGTGGCTGGAGTCGAAACTTGGCGAAGGCACGACATTCTACTTCACTATCCCCAAGTCCAACGTTGAGACCTCCCCCGCCATAGGAGTCAGTAATAACGACGTCCGGCCCTGAAACCGTGAGACAGGCGTAATCATGCAGCGAACACAGAGAAAAATGGTCGACATACTTCTGGTCGAAGACAACCAGGAAGACGTATTTCTGACTCGCCAGTGCTTCAAGCAATGTGGCCTTGAAGTCAATTTGAACCACGTCAACAACGGCGCGAGATGCCTGTCATACCTGCGTAGAGAAAACGACTACGCGCAGGCGTCGACCCCGGACCTCATCCTGCTCGACCTGAACATGCCCGTCATGTGCGGGCAGGAAGTGCTTGAAGAAATCATCAAAGACGAGACGCTTCGACATTTGCCAGTCATCGTGCTGACAACGTCTTCGGCGCAATCGGATATTCTGGCTATGTACAGAATGCGGTGCAGCGCTTATGTGGTGAAACCGGTCAACTTCAATGAGTTTCAGAAAGCCGTCCAAAGTATCGTTGAATTCTGGTTCAAGGTTGCGACCCTTCCCACTTCATCCTGAGCCGAGCGGCATGGCCACCTGGTGACACCCGAGCGCGGACTGCCTGGGAATGACCGACGAGCCCTGACGCCATCATCCAATGGCCAAGCCTCAATCCGACCATTTCCCCAAGGCTGGATGGTGAAATGGCAAACCTATTTGAGTGGCAGTAGCCCTTCTCTCGGGCACATTCTCAGCAGTGGACACTCGGTGCAGTTGGGGCGGCGGGCGATGCAGATTTGACGACCGTGGTGAATCAGGCGGTGCGAGTATTGGATCCACTCGGAGTTCGGCAGCACAGCCTTCAGTTGCCGCTCGGCGATCTCCGGGTTGATTGAGTCTGTCAGACCGAGCAGCTTGCTGATTCGTTTGACGTGAGTATCGACGACGACTCCGCTGGCGATTCCGTACCAGGTTCCGAGGACGACGTTGGCGGTCTTTCGTCCAACGCCTGGCAGGGACGTCATTTCTTCCAGCGTTTGAGGCAACTCGCCGTCGAACTCGTCGACCAGCTTCTTCGCCATGCCGCGGATGTTTTCGGACTTCGCCCGAAAGAAGCCGAGCGAGTGGACGATCTTCTCAACAGCTTTCTGCGTCGAGTTCGCCAGGTCTTCGGCGTTCGGGTACTTGTCAAACAGGACAGGAGTGACTGAGTTGACTCTTTCGTCAGTACACTGAGCCGAAAGAATCGTCGCGGTGAGCAACTGATAGGCTGAGTTGTGAGTCAGTGCGCACTCGGCAACCGGATACGTTTTCTTAAGGGCTCGAACGACGCGCCGAGCTTGTTTCTTTTTGTCAGCAAGTTCCGATTGGTCGAGTCCTGTCATAGCGTTTGCACAAATCCATTGGGTTTCCGGTAGAGAAACTGAATCGAAACGTTCTAGAATCGCTGGCTGATGAATTGGTGATCAGTCAGCGCGGAACGACTAGCCGACTGAAATCGCCATTCGACAACTCGCTTGCGGATGATAGGTCGGAGCTGGTTCGTCGCAACGCACTCGTGGTACGGAACCACCGGCAGTACGGAACCACTGGCAGTACGGAATAAGGGACTTCACGGATGGACGAGCTACCGGAACTGTATCTCAAAGGGATCTGGCTTTTTAACGAAGGCGAATTCTTCGATTGTCACGACGAGTTGGAAGAGCTCTGGACCGAGATTCAGGGCGAAGAAAGAAAGTTCATTCAGGGATTGATCCAGGCGGCGGTGGCACTCTTCCATTTTGGAAACGGAAACCTCGGCGGCGCCCGCAAGATGTACAACTCCGCGAGGGAGAAGCTGGACCTCTACCCGTCGCCGTACATGGCGATGGATCTGGAACGGTTCAGAATCGATCTGCAACATAGTTTTCAGGAACTGCTGGACGCAGGCACGACTTATCCGGACGGAGTCGAACTTCAGGACGATCGTATTCCAACGATCTATCTGGCTGAGCAGGGCTAAGACGAATGACGCCAGCTGACCCCAATGATGCAACGGCCGACTTCACAGGGCGGGCCGCGATTTTCCCCCTGCCCAACGCCACGCTATTCCCGAACGTGATGCTGCCGCTGCACATCTTCGAACCTCGCTATCGATGCATGGCCGAAGACATCCTGAAGGGCGATCGTTACCTGGCGATGGGATTGCTCAAGGACGGTTGGGAAGACCGCTATGAATCGAAAGACTGCGAGATTCACGACACGGTTTGTCTCGGCAAAGTGATCTCAAACGAGCAGCTCGAGGACGGACGTCATTATCTGATGCTGCAGGGCCTTCGCCGAGCGAAGCTGGTGACCGAATTGGAAACGGACTTGCCCTACCGTCTGGGGATGCTCGAGCTGGTTCCAGATGTTTACCCACAGACGCCGATCATCGATCGCGAACGTCGTCAGGAAGAACTGGTCGACTGGTTCCGCAAGGCGTACCCGAAACTCGGAATGGAAGCGGACCTGATTCACGCCCTGGGATCCGGTATCCAACTGGGCGAACTGTGCGACGTGATTGCCCACTCGCTCAAACTGCCGCCGGAAAATGCTCAGCGATTGCTGGCTCAGGCGGATGTCGATCAACGAAGCGATATCGTTCTGGAAATGCTCAAACTGCAATTTCGAGGAACGTTCGAACCGGCCGGACGCGAGTTTCCTCCGGGCTTCAGTTTGAATTGAGACCTGCGGAAACTGTGGTTCTTTCGTAGGGTGTGACCAGCGGAGCGAACCAAACGGCCGGTGTGCCGGCGCGGGCGATTTGCGAGGAATCATTGCCGCAGCCAGGCCCCAAAGATCTCCGCGCCGGTACACCGCGATTACGCTTGGCCCGCTTGTCACACCCTGCCTTCAGGAGCCTCTTAACGCTCGGCCCAGATCGGACTGAGCCATGCCCACTGCCCGTTTTGCTGAGCGGCCTGGAGTCTGTAGACGTCGACGTCGGAATGCGGAGTGTCGGTCCATTCCGCGTCGACCGAACACTCTTCGATCGGCACCAGCGGGCCGATGCAGATGGCTTCGCTCAGCCAGCCTCGCAGAAAGTGCGAATTGCCTTTCCGCAGTAACTCGGCCAGCGAATGCTCGTAACGCTGGCCGTTCACCTCGACAGTCACGCGAGCCGAGAGTGGCGCGTCGACTTCCAAAGAGATCGCCTGAGTCGTCTCGTGTCGCATCGTGCGGTTGCCCTGCGTAATGCTGCGCCATTCGAACGATTGCTCTGTTGAATTCAGCAGTTCGTGCGGCAGGTCCACTTCGTCCAGCACTTCCGTAACGCTGCTGCCCTTCGGCGCGACAACTGCCTGCCCGGAGAAGCAGGTCTCTGTGGAAGCGATCGAACCATCGTCGATGGAAAATCGACCGGACCATTCAACGGGGACCGTGTTTCGTCCCCAGCCCCACGTGAGGCGGAGTTTGTAGCGATGCGCGGCTGGGTTGGGTTCAACTTGTTCCGGGAAAAATCTCTGAACGACTTGCCCGTTACGGAGCAGTTCGACCTTGTCGAGCGAGCTTGCTCCGCGAACCGAGGCTTTGAAGTGACGTTCGGCAGGAGCGGACACCGAATCGCCAATCCACGCATCGTTAAGAAACAGTCGAGCGTCGATGCGGTCTCCGGTTGCGGCGAAGACTCGACGTGCGAGAAATGCTTCCCAGATCGACTCGCGCGTCAGCTCTTTGGCGAACACGCCCATGCGGCCGTCGCCGTGGCTGCCGGGGTAGGCAGCGTGATGGTCGGTGCCGCCGGCGATACCGAATCGAAAGCCGCGTTCCCATCCGGCTTCGGCCGTGCTGTTCCAGTCTCGCGGCCCCATGTCGTGGAGCATTCGGTACGGCGCGTCTTCGGACAGCGAGCAACCGTGCAGCGAGAAGATCTCCACGAAGGGCGAAACGTCTTCCCGATACTCGTCCCAATTGATACCGCGATAGCCAGCTCGGTAGCCAATGTGGTGCGGAATGGCGATGCCCTGCGATTCCGAGACGACCTCTCGCAAATCCGGCAAGTCTGCAGCGTCGCGCAATGGCAGGTCGGGAGTCGCGGTGTAGACGTTGTGGTCGCCGTACTTCAGGGAGTGCCATTCGTAGCTCGGGAACGCAATGAATTTGCCTTCCCTCGTACCGGCTCGCTGCAGCTCAATCAGCCGGTCCCAGTTCCGGGCGAGTGTCGCGAAGCCTTCGTTGTGGTAGTCGATAATTTCGGCATAGACGCCCCGGTCGTTCGGCATGTCTGGCCAGAAGGCATGTCCGGTGACCGAGCAGAAATCAAGCTGCTGCCGTGCCCGCATCAGTGCCTGCTCGACCGTGCCGTGTCCGTAGCTGATCGAGCAGTGGTTATGCAGATCTCCCCAGTACAGGTTGTACATGACGTTTCCCTGGTCGCCGTTGATCGGTCACTCGGCGGGAACCAGATCCGTTGCCACCTCTTCAGGAGTTTCATCTTTGAACAGCAGGGCCAGTAATGCGAACCCAACGATGCTGATCGCGGCGGTCGACACCCAGAATTGAGAATAGTTCAGAGCACCGACATCGACGCTGCTGACCTTGTCGAGAATGTCGCTCACTGGGCCCGTCGCGACGCGTTCATACTTCGGGGTGCACCAGTCAGCTAAAGACGCGTTCAATTGCCCGGCAGTGAGAGGTCCGATTCCGAAACACATCAGCCCGAACAGCGTCTGGGCCGAGTGTTTGACATCGGCGGGGGCCATGCGGTCAACGTAAATGAATCCGGCCGCGTAGAAGCAAGCGAAGCACGGACCATGCAGAGCCTGTGAAGCGATGATCGCCCAAAGCGGAAGAGATTCGAAATTTGCAAACACTAGGTAGCGAAGGTAGTAGCAACCTGCTCCGATGAGCAGGACATTGCGAAACCCGATCCGACGAAGCATCAGGCCCAGCGCCACCATCGCTCCGATTTCCGCGAACTGGCCAATCGACATCGCTGGCATGATATAGGCATCGTTCAGGCCGATCGATTTCAGAAATTTGCTCGTCTGATAGAAGTAGAGAAAGTGCACAGATCCAACGATGAATGTCGACGTCAGAAGGATGAACATTGAACGTTTTCGGAACACGCGACACGCAGACAATAGAGAAGTGAAAAACTCCCGCAGCCATCGTTGAGATTTATCGCTCTTTGTCGGCGGAGTGTTCGGCAGGCAGAACCAGCAATACGTACCGTAGATGAGGGCCAGTACGCCCGCGACTTTGACGGAGTCCAGCATCCTGCCAGCCTTCATCGGGACGTCGTCTCCCTTAAAGAATGGTGGCAGCCATTGAAGCGTCAGGTTGTCCTGCAGCCACAACATCGGAAAGACCCAGGACACGACGATCCAGGCAATCGTGCCCCAGACGCGGACTCCCGGAAACTGTCGCCTCGGATCATCCATGTGCGACATCGCCAATGAATTGCTCAGCGACATCGTCGGAACGAAGAGAATCGCGTAGAGAATCGAAAGGCACATCCAGGCGGCGAACGAGGTCTGGTACGCCGTGAAGATTTTGATCGCACCACCAATCAGCAGCAGTACGCCCATGAACTTCTGAGTCGCAAAACGTCGGTCAGCCAACGGGCCAGCGATGAGCGGGCTGAAGATCGCTCCCAGAGCCAGCGCTACACCGACGGTGTAGCCAATCTGCTGATCGGTGAAGCCCAGCCCACCCTCTTCGGGCGACGCGGACAGAAACCGGGCGGCTAAGGGCAGCCAGACGCCGCGTATGGCGTACTCCATGAACATCATGCCCCGCAACCTGGCGATCTTGTACGGCAGCGGAGCGGTCGCGGCGTCACTCATGATTTGCGGATTCCTTCACGGTACGGCTGACTCGGCGGCACTACGAATTAAGGCCGAAGTGTGGAGCAATTTCCTGCTGCACGGTAGCGACTTCGCCGGAAAGGATTTCGTCGAGAGTGACTCGCCGGCCGGCTCGGGAAGATTCAAGCACGGCCCACGCACACGCCAAATCACGCAGACCTTCGTGCCCGTCGACGATTGGAGCACGCTTCTCGCGGATCGCGTTCAGCCAGTCGAGCTGAGTCAAAGCGAAGCTGTCTTCGAGGCCGAACGGAATCTCAGAGTCTCGCTGCTCGGCGGGGATGTGCTGCTCGTAAAGTTCGGCGAGGGATCGTTCAACGCCCGCATCGTCAGTAAACGTGCTCCCGCGCAGCTGGCCTTTCGAGGTGTAGACGACCGGGCCGGGGCCGCAGATCGTCGGTGCTGCGTGCCCGGCCCAGCTCGCGTGAACACTTCCGATTGCACCGTTCGATGTTTCGAACGAGGCGAAGTATGTGTCATCAGCATCGCATTGGACTTCGTTCGTGACATTGCCTGCGCCGTCGAAGGTGTAGCGAATCGGCTCGACAGTGTGAGCTCGCCCATCAATTGACACGACTTCGCCGCCAGCGACTCGAACGAAGTCGAACTGATGAACTCCCATGTCGAGGGTGATGCCGCCTGCCTGCTCAGTGCGATGCCGCCAGGGCGTTTCCGCGACGATCTGATTCGGTGCCCACCACGCTCCAATCGCTCCCGTGTGAATCATCTGAGGCTTGCCGAGAATTCCAGCTTGAAGCAGGGTATGTATCCGAATCGAGTCCGGCTGGAACCGCCAGTTTTCGAAAACACCGAGTCTCAGGTCATGAGTATCGAACGCTTCGCACATCATTTTCGCGCCGCCGATGGTCACCGATATCGGCTTCTGAGTCAGAAGGTGCTTTCCGTTTTCTGCAGCGAGTTGGGCGATGACATGGTGCAGCCCGTGAAGTGTGTAATCGTTGACGGCGTCGACTGATTCCGACGCGATCAGCTCACGAAAGTCGTCGTAAACTTCGACGTCAACGTCGTCCTGAAAGTCCGACAGAAACTCATCGCCGACAGCCAGTGCGTCTCCAGGAATATTGCTAACCGCCGGTCTTTGCGACGGGCCACGGTCGCGGTGAACGTAGGAGTGAGCATCGTCGATGTTTCTTGCACATAAGGCGGTGATGCGGAAATCGTCAACTCCCGCTTCTCTAAGCAACCGGTAACCTTTTAAGTGAGCCGCCAGAATTCGGCCGCAGCCGATAATGCCAATTCGAATCATCTCACGTCCTGTCTATCAACAAGTAGATTCCAGATTCAGCAGACCTCATTCCAGCCGGTTTACAAGAACCACTAATGAACACGAATAAACACTAATTCTGGACAGTATTGGTGTTTATTCGTGTCGATTAGTGGTTCCTCTGCCTT
>JBLFXD010000195.1:0-9583 GCA_047611045.1 Planctomycetaceae bacterium
ATTGAGCCGGTTCGAAACCGATTTTTCATCCAATTAAGTTCAGCCGTCGCGCATTCAGAAAGCACTTCACTGAGTGTGCCGGTCTCGTCGCCAATCTTGATCGATGCGATCACCCAGCGAGGCAGCAGACCAGGAACTCGTTCAAGAGCCAAACCGAGTGGTCGGCCGGCTTTCAAGTAAACGGCGAGCTGTCTTAACCGAATGGCGTAAGAGCCCGACCAGGTAGCGGCATGGTCCTGAATTTCCTGAGCCAGGTCGTGGTTGTTGCGAACGCTCAGCGCCAGCAACCAGAGAAACTGTCCCTCGTGTCCCCTGCGCCGTTGCCAGAGCAACAGTGGAATCAGCCCGAAGAAGAACGCCGATACGAGGAACAGTCCAAAACT
The DNA here is from genome assembly GCA_047611045.1 of Planctomycetaceae bacterium. Lineage (GTDB taxonomy): Bacteria > Planctomycetota > Planctomycetia > Planctomycetales > Planctomycetaceae > JABMPE01. The sequence continues at coordinate 384 of JBLFXD010000195.1, forward strand.
CAGACACATGGCGAATGCAGAAATGAGAACGGCAACACTCCACCAGAGCGTGATGCCAAAGCTCTCGGAAACAGGCCTCGGCAGGTCAGGGACGGAATAGTCTTCGTCGTCGTTTAGTGCGCGGAGAGTCGAACGGATCTTAAACAGTGGCCGAGTGGCGACGCCGAGCAGAATCCCGAACACGGCGTACGCGCCAAAAATCATCGCAACATCTGGCTTGTCATCAGCCAGGAGCGCGACGCTCATGACGAGCCCAATAAGCGTGCAGCAAACTGCGATTCCAACATTAATGACGATCAGCGGCGTCACTTTTCTTGCGAGAAAGCGAGTGTTGTGCGGAGTTCGTAGCTGCGGGATCAGCGTGGCCCGCCACCAGCAGAATCCAGACACCAGAATCGGTATCAGGATAATCACGGATAGATAAAGGAGTTCGTCAGCTCGCACGGAAGCGACCTCGTTTTGAACGATGATGGGCTGCCAATCCGCAGCTCAATTTTCGTTTAGGATTGGCCTTGAAGTAACGTCTCACTGGCGAGTTACGCCGAAGGCGTTTCACAACATAGCCTGGGGTCAGCCGCGCCACCCCAGGTAAGGAGTGTGGATCAATTGAACCCTGAAGGGGTTCTACAAACGGAATTCAATTCAGGTTTCGGTTGTACAACCCTTTCAGGGTTGAGGATTCTGGTTATTGAGTCCTGGGGTGGCGCCGCTGCGCGGCTGACCCCAGGCTTTTGGGTTTAACGCCTGCGGCGTATCACTATTAATCCAACACGGACATTGATTCGCACGCATCTTGATGTCAGACATGCAGGGTGAGCCTCGACGCACCACAGAGATATTTGAATTTGTGGTGCGTCAAGACGCAGCCAACAGTAGATCTTACCTTTACTTACTGGAACGTTTTTCGGCCTTCGAAAGCTAACTCAACTCAAATCATTCAGCAGCTTGATCAACGGCATGAACAAAGCGATGACCGTGAAGCCGATCATTCCTCCGGCGATGATGACCGCACCTGGCGTCGCCATGCCGGCAATGCTTCGGCCGGTGATTTCGCTTTGAAGGGCAAACACTTCGCTGGAGACTCGTAACGAATCGACAAGGCTCGAATCGTTGTTGCCCCAGCCAGGAACTCTCAGCAATTCATCGGGAATCCCACGAACAACGCCTCGCAGATCCGTGAAAGAGTCTCCGGCTTCGATCAGCTTTGCCGCGAGATACGCTCCTTCAGAAAGATTGGGATCGCGAACGGCACCGCCGACCAGCTTGAGTGCTTCGGGCAGCGGCATTCGCGCTTCGATCATCAGTGCCAGCAGCTGAGAAAACTCAGCCAGCGCCGACTGTTTGAAAACTCGCCCCATCAGCGGAATCTGGTAGATGAGTCTGCGGACACCGGCTGCTCCGAAAATCAATTTCGAAATGAACCACACCGAAAGAATTGATACCCAGAATATAAGCAGAGTCATCGGCCAGTACTGAATCATGCCTTCTACGACTGAACTCAGGGCGAGGACCATCTCTGTGATCTTGGGAAGCTCTGTGCCGAAGCCTTCAAAGATCGCTCGAAAATCGGGAATCACCAGACCGCACAAAAACGCGCAAACAGCCATGCCCGCAACCAGTAGAATCAGAGGGTAGACCATACTGATCAACAGCTTGATCCGGATGCCCGCTCGCAGACGGCTGAACTCGATAAAGTGCTGAATGCATTCGGGCAATCGACCACTTCTCGTGCCCGCCTCAAAGACTGCCGCCAGCCATTTCGGAATGTCACTGGATTCTGACTTGAGCACGTCTTCCAGAGTCTCGCCCCGATCGAGTCCTGCGCTCAGCCGATCAAAAACTTTCCTCATCCGTTTGGAAGGAACTTCTTCGCTGAGCGTTCTCAATCCGGCAGCCAAAGGAAGACCGGCCGAAACGAGGTGGCCAATCTGACCGACGACTTCGACATGCTCATCCGACGTCATCCAGACAGAATCATCTGACGGTTGCGATTCAGACTTGCCCTGGTTCGAAGTAGTCAGTTCGACCGTCTCCGCGACAATGCCCTGTTCGGCAAGCAGATCCCGAGCGGCTTCTTCGCTACCGGCCTCAATGAAGCCCAGCCGAAGTTCGCCGTTCTCGTCAGAACTTGTGTACTGATATTGAGGCATGCTGCTTTGTCAAAGTCAGGCAAAGGAAAGGTGTTAAACGCTGGTTTCGATCAATTTTTGGAGACGACTTATCTGAGAATCGGATCACCGAGCCTGTCGTACAGCTCGCGGATTGGAGCGAAAAGAACCACTCCGTAAAGCAGTGTCACGCTGCCGGCAACAAACACCGTCAGAACAACTGGCAGGACAACTCGCAGTAACTCCGCACGTCGTGAGGCTCGTTTTTCGTAGACGTCAGCAGCCAGCTTCAATGTTTCATTCAGCTTGCCGTTTTCTTCGCCCGAACGGAGCATCCAGCGGAGAAACTGAGGCAACCGTGTCGCAGGTTTAAGGGAATCCTGAAGCGAATCACCGTTTTCAAGCCGCTGAGCGATTTTCGTCGAATCGATAATGAGATGACGATTGCCGGTTGAGTGTCCCGCCAGAACGAGTGCTTCGTGCAACGGAGTGTCGTGCTCGACGAGTAACGCCAGAATCTTGAGAAACGTAGCGTTGTCGTAGTTGCTGACGACGCCCGGAATCCATGCGAAACGATGGAGCCGACTTTCCACCAGTCGCCCGGAAGGCGTTTCGCTGTTACGACTGCCCGCGACTCGTAGCCAGACAAACGCCGCCACGGCGACCACCGGAGTGCCAATTGCCCAGTACGGCATCGTGTCGTGAATCATTGCCAGCATGTTGATCGCTGGCCCCCGCTCGAGACGCAGAGATTCCCAGATGTGAAGAAACCATGGGATAATCCGCTGGGAAAAGGCGATCATCATCAACCAGACCATGCCCAGCACAATCGCGGGGTAAATCAGTGCAGCGATGATCTGGCGATGCAGTTTCAGGAGAACACGAGCGACGACCGACAGCGACTCTAAAGCTTCCGGCAGACGGCCAGCTCGAATTCCCGCTTCCACAACCGCTCGATAGATCCCCGGTAGATGGTCGCCTTCCTGGTCAATCGCCGCCTGCAATGTGTCGCCCGCAGAGATGCGATCAGCAAGACGACTCGACAACCTCGCGAGAGCTACAGATACCGCATTTCTTTCCTGGTACTCAGCAGGAATTCCCGGCTGGTTGAGCAATCCGTACTGTCGCAGTCCCAGATCCAGCGGCACCCCTGCTCGAATGAGAGCACCGATCTCTTCATTGAGAGCGAGCAACTCTTCGAGTCGGATAGAGGCTGAAGTTCTGGCTGGCTGATCGGACATTGCGAGGTCTGCTGATGCCTTGTCAAAGGTTGATTAAACGGTACGCCGAAACTGATTACTTCTTACTTCGAAAACCCAAACACGCGTCGCACTTCGCCCGGACTGGTCTCTCCACTTTTGACGGCTTCGACAGCCCGGTCCCACCGCGTCTTCATACCCGCAGAAACGGCCAATGCTTCCAGCTCGTCCGCGTCGCTTTGCGAAAGGATCGCCCGCCCGACTTCCGATGATTCCGTCCGCAGAAACTCTGCCAGCAACAACCGGCCGTGATAACCAGTGCCGCGACACTTTTCACAGCCCACCGGAACATGACAACTGGCAACCTCGATTCCGAGCAGACTGCCACTGTCTGACGATTCCTTTGAGCACTCGCAAAGCTTTCGAACGAGCCGCTGAGCAACGATTCCCAATAAGCCAGTTCGCAAGAGATAAGGTTCGATTCCCATGTCGGACAGACGGCAGATCGCTCCCGTCGCGCTGCCCGCATGGAACGTTGTCAGAACCAGATGCCCCGTTAACGCCGCCTGAAAAACCGTTTCCGCAGCAACTCGATCGCGAATTTCGCCAACAAGAATGACTTCAGGGTCCTGCCTCATCAGCGACTTCAAACCGGTTTCATAATCAAAGCCGGCCGTTGGATTGATCTGCGACTGAGCGACTCCGGGAATCACCGCTTCGATCGGGTCTTCCAGACTGACTAGACTCCGTTGCGATCCGAATTTGTCTGCCAATTCTCGAAGACAGGCATAAATCGTCGTCGTCTTGCCGCTGCCAGCCGGTCCGCAGTCCAGAATCACGCCGCCGGATTCCAGCAGCAGATCACCCAGCCCGGCCTGAACATCGCTTGGCAAACCGAGAGATTTCAGCCGGTGATACTGTCCCGAGCCTGCAAACAGCCGAACGACAGCCTTCTCTCCAAACATCGTCGGAAACGTGCTGACACGCATTTCGACGTCTGCGTCGGCTGAGTTTTGAATCCGGCCTTCCTGCGGAGTCTCGCTGCGGTAAGTCAGCAAACCGGCCAGAACTTTCAAACGCGAGACCACATTTGTCGCAACATCCGCTCGCAGATTCTCGATCGGATGCAGGACCCCATCGATTCTCCACAAAACATCGAGGCCTGATTCAACCGGAATCAGATGAACATCGCTCGCCCCGGATTCGCGAGCGGCTTCCAGTACGCTGTCGACAATCTCGACCGCCGATGCCGCTTTGCCGGCAGTTTTCCCCGCCAGTACCGCGTAATAACGATCGCTCAAGGAGGCCGGCATGTGATCTTTCGGTCGGGTTTCAACAGGTCGAGAGTTCAAGGTGTGTCGAGTAAGGATCACTCGACACGCTCGATTTGTCTAACGACCTCTCCGCCCGACCGGAAATCCGACAGCAGAGTTTCGTGAAGTCAACTGGCCGGAAGATGCCGAATTCCGGCGCTGCGTTTTCCGCGAACGACCTGCTCACGTAGAATCGCCGGTTCGTTTTGAATGCGGTTCGTTCTGAATATTTACGTGAATCCTCGGATTGGCCCACTGCCCTATGAGATCAATCGTCTGGCCGCTACTGGCACTGCTCGTGATTCTGCATCACGACTTCTGGTTCTGGGATGATCCGACGCTCGTCGCCGGATGGTTTCCGATCGGGCTGCTGTACCACGTTGGTCTGTCACTTGTCGCCGCCGGCTTCTGGCTGTTCGTCGTGAAATGTGCCTGGCCAACGGAGCTCTCTGGCTCATCGTCGACAGCCGACACCGAGCAACCTGCGGAGGCACCGCAGGCATGACATCGCTCACCATCATCGGGATTTATCTCGTCATTCTGCTGCTGCTCGGCGTCAGCTCGAACCGCCTGTTTCGCGGCACGAGTCTCGACTACATGCTGGCCAGCCATTCGATCGGCCCGTTCCTGCTGCTGATGTCTTTGTTCGGCACGACCATGACGTCGTTCTCGCTGGTCGGGTCGACGGGAAAATCATACGCCGTCGGCATCGGCGTTTACGGACTCATGGCATCGTCGAGCGCGCTGCTTCACCCGCTATGTTTTTTTATGATCGGGTTGAAGGTCTGGCAGCTCGGCAAGACGCACGGCTATTCAACTCAGATCGAATACTTCAAAGATCGACTCGACAGTCAGCGAATTGGTTGGGTGTTGTTTCCCGTTCTCGTCGGCTTTGTCATCCCGTACGTGCTGATCGGAATTCTGGGAGCGGGTGGCACGATCAACGCCGTCACCCAGGGTGTCTTCCCGGACGCGTTCGCAAGTTCGGGCGGTGGGGTCCCGACCTGGCTCGGAGCACTCGTCATCTGCGGAGTCGTGCTGACGTATGTCTTCCTGGGCGGCATGCGAGGAACCGCCTGGGCCAACGCCTTTCAAACGACTGTCTTCATGGCTTTAGGAGTGATCACCTTCTTCGTCCTCGTCAAAGGGATGGGCGGCAAAGAGAGCTTCTTCGAAAGCCTGCAGGCCGCCAGCAGCGCAGTCGCTCCCGGCAAACTTTCACGAGAAGCAATGCCGCACAGAATCTACTTCGCGTTTCTGCTCGTTCCGTTTTCGATCGGCATGTTCCCTCACATCTTCCAGCACTGGCTGACGGCCCGAGACGCCGACGCCTTCAAACTGCCGATCGTCGTGCACCCTCTGTTCGTGATGATCGTCTGGGCTCCGTGCGTGCTGATTGGAACGTGGGCATCCGCAGCGTCGGTCGGCATCCCTGAAGGTTTACCATCCGCCAAAATCCTCGGATACCTGGTCAACCAGCACTCCGGTGAGGTTCTTTCAGGGCTACTCACTGCCGGAATTCTCGCAGCGATCATGTCGTCACTCGACAGCCAGTTTCTCTGCCTCGGAACAATCTTCACACGAGACATTCTTGGCCGCCGCGACGGCGACGAGAAACGATCAATCCTCTACGCCCGGCTGTTTGTCGTCGCGGTCGTTGCCGTTTGCTATGGACTGGCGATCCTGGCAAGTACGGCCAAAAACGTCAGTATCTTCAATCTGGGCATCTGGTGCTTCAGTGCGTTCTCTGCCTTATTCCCGGTGATCGTCGCTGCCCTCTACTGGCGAGGCCTGACCAAAGCCGGCACTTACGCGTCGATCATCACGACAGCCGTCGTCTGGGTCGTTCTGCTGCGAGATGCCGACTGGGGCAACAACACTCACTACAGCTTTCTCGGCCAGCACCAGATCGTGACCCTCGTCGCGGCATCAACAATCGCTCTGGTTGTCGTCTCTCTAATTACGCCACGTCCGAGCGACCAGACACTCGCAAAGTTCTTCCCCGACAACCGCGCAACTTGAATTCCCGATTCAGCCTCATTACCCAGGACAGGCGGACGAGTTCAACCACGAAATACACCAAAGACACGAAAATGGGTGAGCATTGATTTCGTGTCTTTGGTGTATTTCGTGGTTCAAAAATTTCCGAGCATCATCTCTTCAAAAAGTACTCTTGGAGCATCCCTTCATGACCGTTCACAAATCAACCACCGCGACAAGTTTCGCGTTACTTGTCTGCTCAACCGTCCTGGTCAGCGCCGACGACAAGCCGTGGAAGAAGCACGTTGTCCACGAAGGCGAACGAGTCAACACGGCTGTCGCAGCTGACTTCACTGGAGACGGCAAGCCGGACATCATCAGCAACAGTGGAGGCAAAACTCGGCTGTTTATCGCTCCGAATTGGGACGAACACGTCATCGATGAAACGAAGGGGCACAGCTTCATCCACAGCGAACATTTCGATGTGGACGGTGACGGCGACGAAGACTTCATCGGAGCTCGCTACCAGCCCGGCCTGGTCGCTTGGTTGGAAACTCCAAGAGACCCAACGGCAGGAGTCTGGAAAGTCCGCATCGCCGATCAGGAAATCAACGGAATTCACGGACTGCTCAAAGGCGACGTTGACGGTGACGGAAAAGCCGACCTGCTTGCTAACAGCGCGCAGCCAGTCGGTGCGTTTCCGAACTCGGCAGCGTGGCTGAAGGTTCCGAAGAACCCTCGCAAAGCCAAATCATGGCAGCGCAACATTTTCGCCCGCAACGACGCTCCGGGACTGAGTCATTACCTCGGCATCGGCGATGTCAACGGCGACGGTCGAGCTGACATTGCAATGGGAGCCAAAGGCGGCGATCAGGATCCGTCGGGCATGGGCGAATGGTTTTACTGGTGGGAAGCTTCGGACGATCCCACAAAACCGTTCACTCGACACGAACTGCCGGGCAAACATCCCGGAGCAACGTGCATCCAACAGGCCGACGTGAACGGCGACGGCAAAGTCGACTTCATCGCAACGCGCGGCCACGGCCTGGGAGTCATCTGGTTTGAAGCTCCGACCTGGAAGGTTCACGACATCAACCCCGATCTGGAGTTCCCACACTGCCTGCAGGTTGTCGACATGGACGACGACGGCGACATTGACGCCGCCACCTGCGCCTACGGCAGCCAGATTGCCGCATGGTTCGAAAACGACGGCAAAGGCAACTTCAAAACTCACGTCGTCGCGACCGAGCAAGCCGCCTATGACATCCGTGCCGTCGACATCGATCTGGACAAAGACCTCGACCTGCTGATCGCTGGCCAGCAAAGCGCAAACGTCGTCTGGTACGAGAATCCTCGCAAGTAGCGAAACAAGTTGAGCCGCAGATGGGCGCAGATAAACGCAGATCGCTCAGACAATCAGCGTTTATCTGCGCTCATCTGCGGCTTCTTTCAAAATGATCAACGGAAACGTGAGGAACTCACACTGCGAGCTCTGTGTCTCTGTGATTTTCTTTTCAGCATTCCCCTGAACTACAGAGTCGGCAATGTCCAAACTGCCCGTTTCCTACGAAGACGTGATGGAGGCTTTGCCTCGCGTCCGAGCCGTTTTGAAGCCAACGCCGCTGTATGGATGGTCCGGCCTGAGCGAACTGCTCGGCTGCCAGTACTTCGTCAAGCACGAGAATCACCAGCCAGTCGGGGCCTTCAAAATTCGCGGCGGCATCAATCTCGTGTCGACGCTCAGCGACGAAGAACGAGCGGCTGGAATCCTCGGATGCTCAACCGGAAATCATGGACAGTCGCTGGCGTACGCTGCTCGGAAGTACGGAGTCGAATGCACGATCGTCGTGCCTGCTGGAAACAACCCGAGCAAAGGGGCAGCCATTCGCCGGCTTGGTGCGAAGCTGATCGAACATGGCCGCGACTTCGACGAAGCGCGAGCCTACGTCGAAACCGAACTCGTGCAGACCGGGCTTCGCTACGTGCACTCGGCAAACGAGCCGAAGTTGATCGCCGGCGTCGGCTCGATGGCTGTCGAAATCTTTGACGACCTGCCCGACCCCGATGTCATTCTCGTCCCGATTGGCCTGGGCAGCGGAACCGCCAGTACGTGCATCGTCGCCAAGCACTTGCGACCGGAAACTAAAGTGATCGGCGTCCAGGCCGAAGGTGCACCGGCCGTTGCCATGTCCTGGAAGAACGGTCAGGTCGGAACCGACTTTCCATGCAACACCTGGGCCGAGGGCGTGGCCACCCGCGTCCCCGCCGAGATGACGCTCGGCATCATGAACGAGTTACTCGACGACGTGATCCTGGTCAGCGACGACGAAATGCGACAGGCGGTCTACTGGCTGCTCGAGCACACTCACAATCTCGCCGAAGGAGCGGGAGCAGCGACACTCGCCGCTGCCTGGAAAGAGCGATCGAGCTTCGCAGGAAAGAAAGTCGTGGGAGTTCTCTCGGGAGGGAACCTCGACCTCGCTCAGCTGCCCCAGATCCTTGAATTCGGTCATCGCTGAGGAATGCAGCGGTTCTTCGACCGTAGGGTGTGACCATCTGGCTGACTGTTAATCACGGTGTGCCCGCGTGGAGAACTGTGA
>JBLFXD010000196.1:0-9579 GCA_047611045.1 Planctomycetaceae bacterium
AACAGACAGCCGTTGACCGGTGCGGCTGGCGCGGGTAATTTCAAACAGATCAACGAACGTTGAATTCATCGGTCGATGCAATGTTCAGCGTCCGTTCCCACCTCCGGAGACCTACCATGCTGACCATCCTCGGCCCTCGCCAGAAGTCCTATTGTGACGGTATTTCGCGCCGCGGCTTTTTGAAAGTCGGCGGATTTTCGATGGCTGGCGTCGCCAGTCTTGGTCTTCCGGACCTTCTCCGAGCCGAAGCTGCCAGCCCTAACGGCGGTCGTCACAAGGCTGTGATCAACATCTTCCTGGGTGGCGGACCTCCGCACCAGGACATGTGGGAAATCAAGACAGACGCACCGCAGGAGATCCGTGGCGAGTTCGACCCGATCGCGACGTCCGTCCCCGGAGTTCAGATCGGCGAGTGCTTTCCGAAAATTGCCGCCGCTGCTGAAAAGTTCGTCTTCATTCGATCGATCGTCGGCTGCGCTGGTGGCCACGACGCCTTCCAATGTTTCAGCGGATGGGACCGGCGAGACAGCACTTCGATCGGTGGCCGGCCAGCGATCGGCCCGGTCATGTCGAAACTGTTTGGACCGACTCAGCCGAGTGTCCCGCCAGCGATGGCTCTTGCTGACAAGACAAGTCACGCACCGTGGTCAGAACCGGGCGGTCCTGGATTTCTCGGAGCAGCTTACGCCCCGTTTAAGCCGGACAGCGACGGCCTGGCGAATCTCAAGCTGAACGGAGTGACGCTCGACCGGCTGCAGGATCGAAAGTCGCTGCTCGGCGGCCTCGACGTGTTGAAGCGAAAAGCGGATTCCGGCGGGCTGCTCAAAGGCATGGACGCGTTTAACCAGGCGGCCTTCGGAGTTCTGACTTCCAACAAACTGCTCGACGCTCTGGACGTCAGCAAGGAAGACCCGGCTCTTGTCGCGAAGTACGGCGACGGCAAGCCGTACCAGTATCAGTACGACGGTGCTCCGACCGTGAACAGTCACATGCTGGTGGCTCGGCGTCTTGTCGAAGCTGGCGTTCGATCGGTCACGATGTCGTACGGTCGCTGGGACAGTCATGGCAAGAACTTTGATCTTGTCCGTGATCATGGCGGCAAGCTCGACCAGGGCGTCGCCGCGCTGATTCAGGATCTCGACGACCGCGGAATGCTGGACGACACAACTGTTGCAGTGTGGGGCGAGTTTGGCCGAACTCCGCGAGTCAATCCCGGCGCCGGTCGCGACCACTGGCCGCGAGTCAGTTGCTGCCTGCTCGCTGGCGGCGGCATGAGAACTGGTCAGGCCATCGGAGCAACGAACCGACTCGGCGAGTACGCACTCGACCGTCCGGTTCACATGCAGGAAGTCATCGCCACGATCTACCACAACCTCGGCATCGATCCTGGCACGACGACCATCTCCGACCCAACCGGCCGCCCGCAGTACCTGATCGAGAACCGGATCCCAATCCGCGAGATCGTCTGACGAAACTCGCTCGCTCGGCGATCTTTCGCTGCGGGCCGCCTTACAGAAACTCGCCCGCGACGGTGTCTGCCAGGAAGCGGCCTTCGTACGTCAGGCAGGCTTTTTCGCCAGAGTCCTCAAGCAGTCCCTGCGCGACGAGTCGGGCGATCGATGGTCCAGCCAGTTCATCGAGGTCGAAGCCTGAGATCTCGTTGAACGTCGCTCGGTCCACGCCGTCGTTGGTGCGCAGGCCGAGGACGAGCAACTCGCGAGCGCGGGATTCGGGATCGAGTTTTTCGACGTCGCCGACGGCCGATTCGCCGGCGAGAACTCTCTTCAGCCAGGTTGTCACACTGCGGTGATTCTGTCGGCGTTCGTTGCCCATCAGACTGGCCGCGCCAGGGCCGAAGCCGAAGTACGACTGACCGGTCCAGTAAACCTGGTTGTGCCGACAGCGAAAACCCGGACGAGCAAAGCTGGAGATCTCGTACTGGTGAAAATCGCTGGCGGCGAGCCGCTCCATCGCCAGATCGTACATCCGCCGTTCAAGATCTTCGGTCGCCTGCGGAAGTTCGCCTTTCTCGCGGCGAGTCCAGAAGGCCGTTCCTTTTTCAAAGGTCAGGCCGTACGTCGACAGGTGAGTCGGTGAAAGATCAACGGCCGATTGCAGTGTCGACTCCCAAAGTGGCAACGACTGACCCGGTACGGCGAAGATCAGATCGAGCGAGATATTGGAGATGCGAGATCTCACTCGCTCGACGCAGCCGAACACGTCGGCTCGACGATGGTCGCGTTCGAGCATCGTCAGCGTCGCGTCGTCGAACGACTGCACGCCCAGGCTGATTCGGTTTACGCCAGCGTCCGCGAGCACGGCGATCCGATCATCAGTCATGCGGGCCGGGTTGGCCTCGACGCTGAACTCTGTTTCCGGAGTTAGTTGAAATCGGTCGTGGACGATCGTGCAAAGGCGTTCCAACTGTGCCGCGGAAAGCTGCGTGGGCGTGCCGCCTCCGAAGAATACGGTGTCCAACTGTGGTTGTGATCCGAATTCGAAATCTTCGTTTATAGCTGCTAAAGCTCGGTCGATTTCGAGCGTTAGCGCTTCAAGATACTGGTCGGCGAGATAATCTTTGCCGGCTACGAGTGTGAAATCGCAATATCCGCACCGATGAGCACAGAATGGGACGTGGATGTAGAGTGATCTGGGGGCGTTCAAGAATTGACTTTCACAGTTTTCGACTTTGGGTCTCGCGTAGTTGTGATGCTTCCACGATTAATGCCGAAACTGATCGCTCAATTCGGAATGGCAGAGAGAACACTGGCAGCGGCGACGCACTCAATCTATGTCACACAGCAGAAGGTCTGCAGTAACTCCCGGTTGAAGTTCGGCCAACACTCATTTTCATCAGGACCAAAGAAAGTAGCATGGAATTCATCGTTCTCCGGAGCGGACTCGGCCTAATCGGGACAGCTCTTATGGTCTCAAAGTCTGCAAGAAAAGGCAGTGCGGTGGCGATGGCGCTATTCTCGTTGCCGCATGCGGTCATTTTTGGTCCGCTGTTTCTGCTGATGATGCTCGCCGGTGTGTCTGCAAAGCTGTGTCCGCACTGCAAATCCGGCATCCCGAGGGGTGCGACTGTCTGTTCGGAATGTACTCGGGACGTGGCCTGATATCATTTCTGCTATGAAATCAGCTCCCGACTGACCTGACGTCAGACGGCGTCGGCAGATTCGCTGCGGTCACTTCCCAGAAATCGGAACGTGAAAGGTTGTCTGGAAACTCGAAACCGGGCCGCGTACTATTCTCCGCTTCGTGGCCGGGCGGTTTTTCGTCGCGGCAAGTCTACCAACGAATGTCCGGTCTTTTCCGGCATCAGAACTCGCATCGAAGGCAGCGGACCATGCCGCAGGTCACGTTCGTCAAAGAGAAGAAAACTATCGACGTTCCAGAGGGTGCAAACCTTCGGACAGCCGCCCGCAAGGCAGGCGTGGAGCTCTACAAGGGCGTCCATAAAGTGTTTAACTGTCAAGGGTTCGGCCTGTGTGGCTCGTGCCGTGTCTATGTCAAAGAAGGCAAGACGAACGTCTCGAAGCCCGGCATGATCGAGAACTTCACGACGAAGCTCGGCGGAAACCCCGAAGCGTTCTTCGCCTACGTCGGTCACGAAGACGAAATGCGACTCGCCTGCCAGTGCAAGGTCGAAGGCGACATCAAGATCGAGACCCAGGCTCCGTGCAACTTCCACGGCGAGAAGTTCTGGGGTTGAGGATCTGTCCCGAAACAACTTCCGAGTCAGGCGTCCCAAGTGTCTGCTGAACTGCAGCCGTCGCTCAAAGCAGAACTGAAGTTTCTTGCCACTGAAGACGGTGGTCGAAAGACACCTGTGAGCTCCGGCTATCGACCGCAGTTCTACTACGCCGGCAAAGATTGGGATGCGGCCCACTCCTACGACATCGATTGGGTCTATCCAGGCGACACTGTTCTCGTCACCTTGGCCTTCTTCCGGACGCAGAACCACGTCGGGCAATTGTATTCGGGGATGCCATTCGCAATCCGCGAAGGACCTCGCACGGTGGCAAATGGCCACATTCTCAAAGTCCTTGATCCAACACTCGACCGGGATGCCTAACTACGGTTTGGCCGCTGAGTTGTGCCTTCGGAGTCTGGGGGGGCGGGCGTCGGCTGGAAAGATCGTTCCTGTCTATTGACCGAACCTGATTCACGGACGCTTCCTCTGAAGCATCGAAACCGCGAGACTTCTGTTTCAGTCGAGTGGGCTGAGTGATCGCTGTTTTGAGTTTTCGGTTGTCTTCGGATTTCCGAGCGGCTCGAAAGGGAGGAAAGTCCGGGCTCCATAGGGCAGGGTGGTCGGTAACGCCGACCGGTCGCGAGATCAGGGAAAGTGCCGCAGAAAAGATACCGCCGATGGCCTGTCTGGCTTCGGTCAGGCGGGATCAGGTAAGGGTGAAATGGTGCGGTAAGAGCGCACCGGCAGTCGGGGTGACTCGGCTGGCCTGGTAAACCCCACCCGGAGCAAGGCCGAGCAGAAGGATGTCGCACTTGTGCGGCGGGGGCTTGTCCGGCTCCCAAAGACCTTCGGGTAGGCTGCTTGAGGTGTCGAGCAATCGGCATCCCAGAGAAATGATCGCTCTCGACAAAACCCGGCTTACAGGCCCACTCGGCTGATTTTTGGGAGCGACGAGGGTCAAGTGCTGAGGGACGAGAGGCAGGCGGGGCGGAAGGTTATCGTAATCTTTGCAGCTTGCCCGGTGGCCGAAGCTCAAGGCCGCAAAGTCTTCGCCGCTTACCAGTTTTCCATGATCGGGCGAATCCGGATCATGAGTACGACGGGCACGACTCAGACATCCCGGCCTCATCCGGCATGACTGTCGCAAAGTGAATTCACTCGCCACGCCGATCAGACTCTCAGCGTCTACGCGGCGTCAGGTGGTGATGCGGGAACGGACTGTCCCCTCACTTGCCGATCGAGCTGCGGCTCGTAGATCAGGGCTCCTGTCAAAAAAGGCGGATGACTCATGCGTCCTGGAACGGATTCCAAAACTCGGCGACTCGGCCGTGGCCTGTTGCCAACAGCGTCGCTGATTGCCTGCGCCCTCCTTTGCACGACGGGCATCGGTTGCAACGCACACCGAAATAACCAGACCGTCATGATGCATCAGTCATCCGACGTTTGCCTGAACGACCAATGCTCGCTCGGCGAACCGGCTGTCGACCTCGGAGCCGCTGAATATGCAGGCATGCCCTGCGAGAGTTGCCCGACCGACGCATCGACGTATCAGCAGAATCAGTGGAGCGGCTCTGCCTGTTCGACAGCGGACTGCGACGGGAATTGCGACTCAAACTGTCAGCAGTGCAACTACGAAATCCCACGCGAGCTGAAGAAAGTCTCGCTGCCAGACTACGTCGTCGAGCCGCCGGATATTCTGCTGATCGAAGTCAGCCGCGGACAGAAACTTGCGAACGCCAAAATCCGTCCCGGCGAGCTGTTGAACGTTCGAGTTGGCAACACACTTCCGGTCGACACGTTCGACGATCCCGTGTCGCGAGCGTTCAAGCAGATCGACGACACGTACCGAGTCCTGCCCGACGGAACGATCAACTTCGGTCCGGAATACGGAGCCGTGCCGGTTCGAGGTCTCACGATTCCAGAAGCTCGCCGCCTGATCGAACTGCATCTTCAACAGACGCTGACGACTCCGCAGGTTCAGCTGTCGCGATCGACTGACCAGGCAGACCAGCCAGTCACCGGCGAGCATCTTGTCCGCCCCGACGGAACAGTTTCGCTGGGCATCTATGGCTCAGTCTACGTTTCCGGGTCGACGCTCAGTTCGACTCGACAGGCCATTCAGCGCCACCTCGCTGACCACCTCAATCAGCCCGAGGTTTACGTCGACGTCCTCGCTTACAACAGCAAAGTCTTTTACATCGTGACGGACGGCGGCGGGGCCGGCGAGCAGGTCTTCCGCTTCCCCTGCACCGGCAACGAAACCGTGCTGGACGCGCTGTCTCAGATCAATGGTCTGCCGACGGTCGCTTCGAAGAAAGACATCTGGATCGCTCGGCCCGCTCCTCCGGAAGTCGGTTACGAGCAGATTCTGAAAGTCGATTGGAACGGCATCGTGCGAGGCGGACAATCAAAAACTAACTACCAACTGCTGCCTGGAGACCGGCTCTACGTTCAGGCCGACCGACTCGTCACGTTCGACACGATGATCGCCAGGATCACCGCCCCGCTGGAACGCATCGCCGGGTTTGTGCTGCTGGGTCATGGAGCCTTCCGCAGCGTCCAGAATGGTCACAAATTCCAGGGCGGCGGCGGCCTGTAACGGAAAACAAAGAAACTCATAACGGTAGGGTGCGTCTCGACGCACCAGTTCGAAACGCAAACAACACAACGGTGCGTCAAGACGCACCCTACGACGGTGACGTTGAATTCTGAATCTGACTGAAAGACGAACGAATGAAGCACGTAACCATGTTCGTTGGACTGGGACTCTGGCTTGCCGCTGGCAACGCTCAGGCACAACTTCCCTATGTCCAATCGCGAGGCTTCAGTCAGTACGGCAGTCCGGGCGGGATCGGAGCGGTTGGACAGCCGACGTTCAGTCCGTACCTGAACCTGCTGCGTCGAGGAAATTCGACACTCCAGAATTACTACGGACTCGTCCGACCCGAGCAGCAGTTTCGAACGGCCAACGAACAGCTTCAGTCAAACTTCAATCAGGTGCAGAGACAGTTCGACACGACTCCGAAATCGACCTTCGTGCCACCTCTGCAATCAACCGGTCACCGCGTTCGGTTCATGAGTCACCTGAGCAGCGGCAATGGCAGTCTGCAGGGATTCCGCCCGGCACCACCTGCCATCTTGCCACCGGGTGTTCATCGACCATTGGTACCGCAATCCGGACACCGCGTTTACTTCGGTAACCAGGGAACATGGTTCTCGTCCAACCCGACTGCGCCGCGGCGCTAACTTGCAAACGGTTTTTGGCGACTCAGGCCAGCTACAGACAATTCACACTGAGAAACCAGTTCGTCTCGATTCGGGTCAGCGAGAGAAGAAAGAGAAGACATGCGACGGACTGCAAAAAAAACAGGACTGCTGATCACAACCGCCGCGGCCGGACTGGCGACACTCTCTCAGTGTAACGCCGGACTGCTGAGCGACTTTTTCGATAAGCATGCTGATAAAGATCGAGACGCCATCGAAAAACGATTGCCGGCCTGCGACTGCTCGTTCGGTTATTTCAAGACGGCATGGCAACCGTGGGGAACCTGCGACCAGAATTCCGGAACCGGTTGTTCCAGCGGAAACTGCAGCAACTCCGCACCGACAATTCTGCGAGGTTTTCAACCGGGCTACAGCACCGGTCCTTCGCCGAACGCGATGCCATCCTACGGCGACAGCTGGAACTCTCACGACAACGTGCTCCCGCCAACCACGCCGCACACCTTTAACGGCGTCCCAAACTCGTCCGAAGGTTCGCCATCTCCGATTCTCATGAGGCCGTTGCAGCCTGAACCAGCGAGTGAGCTTCCGCCGTCCGCAGCGTCACCGCCAACGACTTTTCAGCCTCGTGCCGTGAATCCTTTCCCGCGAGCGATCAAAACGAACCCTGAGCTGCCCAGCCTGAGTCCGAATCCGTATTCAAACCCGACGCCAACTCCCGGCAGCCCGTTGCCGACCGCCCCGCAGCCGCAGGTGAATCCGGGGTTCAGCGTGCCGCTTGACTCGCCGCATCCAACGCCGGGCCTGCCGGATCCGGCGACGACAATACGACAACCTCTTCCTCAACCAACACGGAATTACGGATCATCGGGAACAGGCATCACGCTGCCACCTCGCCGAGCAACCAGCGTCACGATTGACATTCCACCAGGTTCGGCCGGAACGACACTCAGCCTGCCGGATCCGGTGCAGTCGGGCGGTGGCGGTGGCTTTGGCGGAGCAGCGGGTTCTCCCAGGCCAGACGCGCCGGGTATCCCATCCCTGCCGGTCCCGAACAGCGTCCCGTCAACAACGCCCGGTGATACAGGACTTCCACTGACGCCGGAACCGTCATTGAGACGTCAGCCGCCGCTTCCGATGCCGTCAGTCGTGCCCGGACCGGCTTCGACGTACCGCATGCCGCACCCGCAATCGATTCCTCAATTCCCAGCCGTCCAGCATGCGAACACGCAACAAGTGCAACGTCAGTATTCGACGGCCCCAATGCAGCAGTTGCCGCCGCAGCAAATCCAGAGGCAGCAGTTCCAGCCGGCAACTCATTGGCAGGCGGTACCTCAGCAACAACCTCAGCAGCGGACAGGCTGGCGAGTCATCCCCGGCACCTATCCGCAGCCGAGCATCCAGCAAAGAGTGATTCCGCATCAGCCTCAACGTCGCATGCCGACGCCGTCTGAACGAGTGATCTACCTGCCGCCACCGCCTCGACGGTAATGCTCAGGCAGACTCACTGTTGCGTGCTGGCCTGACCACGGAAGCGGGACAGCTCAAACTGCATCGCTCCTTTCAGATCGATGCGCTGTCGAATCTCCGAGCCGGCAATCATCTTCACATCGTCAACGACGAACCGCTCGCCTTCTCGAACAAGCCTGACCTTGGCCCCATACTGGTCATCGCCCAGGCCGACGAGCGCCAGGTCGTCGTTCATGTCGAGCGACATCAGCGGAACGGCGAAGTGTTCGTGCGGCTTCAGACCGATTGACGGTAACTGCTTCGCTCGGTGCCAGACCTTGCGGTTCAGGTCGCGAGACGACAGCTGCCGCAGGTCGTCGATGCTTTGAGCCGACAGGGCATTCGCAAACTGAACGACGGGAACCATCGTTTCGAGGGTCTTGCACAGTGAATTCGGCCGCCCCGAAACCGGCAACAGAACGTCTTTGACGAGCAACTCGCCTTCATGATCCTGCAGCACGTAGACCAGTGCACGAGATCCCTGCCGCACCGTCACTTCAGTGACCGCTCCCATGAAGACCGTTGTGAGAATTTTCGGTGACGCGTTTTCGATTTCCGGCATCGGCAGCTGCATCATCAGTCGCTCGTCGACACGATCCCAGACTCGCTGTTTGAACTCGGGAGTCGACATCATCTGCACGGTTTGCAACTCACGCAGCGACAAGGCTTCGGCATAAAGTTCGACCATGGCGTGAGACAGGAACATCGCCGACAACCGCTTTTCCTGGTTGCCATCGATTTCGTAAATCGTCACATCGTCGATCAAGTACTGCGCCGCAGTCGTTGAATCTTCGCCTTCGACTTTAGAAAGGCTCAGCTTCACCAGGTCGTTCTCGGTGGCGACCATAAAGTCGGCAAAGCCGCTCTGCAGTTTCACCTGGTAGGTCGAGGCTGCTTGCGAAGCTGTTGGGAGCTGGACGGTGCTCAGTATCGCCGGCTCCAGGCTGTTCTCGAAGAACGTCTTCATCGTGACGGTCTTCAACTTCTTCTTGTCACCAACGGAGTACGAATCGAGAAACACCGACGCCGACCGCAGCACAGTCGCCATCTGCTTGACCGAGGAAATGTGGTCTTTGTCCTTGCGGGATTCGACGGCCAGGTCGCTGATCAGCCACTGATCGCGAATCTTTGTGAACGAGATGATCATCTGC
>JBLFXD010000197.1:0-9569 GCA_047611045.1 Planctomycetaceae bacterium
TGCCTCGCCGAGCCATTCTCGTCAACTTGAGCGTTCGGGAGAGAGTTGATCCTCCGGTGACTCGCGTTCTTGCCGTCTGGATGGGACGATGCTTCTTCTGCCAGGTGCTGTCGAAAATGTTGGAGAGAGCGAAGGTTGAGATGCTGGGTTTGCGATCAAATTTGAAACGACTTTGGGTCACCGGCTGCTTCCTCGCGGCTGGGCTGGCGTGTTTCGCTGCGGTTGCCGTTGCGGAGGATGTGCGTGGTGACCAAGCTCGGCTGACGTTTGAGAAGGATGTTGCTCCGGTTCTGAAAGTCCACTGTCTGAAATGTCACGGCGGCGAGAAGCGGGAAGCGGGGCTTGATATTCGGCGGCGGTTTTCGCTGTTTAGCGGTGGGGATAGTGGAGCGGCGATTGTCTCGGGGCAGCCGAAACGAAGTCTTCTGATTGAAATGATCGATGAAGAGCTGATGCCGCCCGAGGGTGAGCCTCGACCCGGGGCAAACGAAATCGAGGTTCTGCGGAAGTGGATTGCGAGCGGAGCGGAGATCGCAGGAAAGACGGAACCACCACTAGAAGATGATCATCCCGCGCGGGACGGGGCGTCGTTCAGCGACGAAGCTCGGAAGCACTGGGCGTTTCAGCCGGTTCGAACAACAACACCGCCAAGAGTTTCGAATGCTGACTGGCTGGAGACTCCGGTCGACGCTTTCATTCTGGCGAAGCTTGAACGGCAGAACTGGCAACCCGCTCCACCGGCAAGTCGCGAGGAGCTGATTCGGCGAGTGCACTTTGACTTGCTTGGCCTGCCGCCGCAGCCCGAAGACATCGCTGCTTTTGTGACGGACGAATCGGCTGACGCTTACGAGCGGCTCGTAGATCGACTACTGGCCAGCCCGCATTATGGCGAACGGTGGGCACAGCATTGGCTCGACGTTGTCCGGTTCGCTGAGACCGAAGGTTTCGAATACGACCGACACCTGCCGGACGCGTGGCGGTTTCGCGACTACGTCATCGACTCGCTGAACGATGACAAGCCGTTCGACCAGTTCGTCACTGAGCAGCTCGCTGGCGACGAGATTGCCCCGGGCGATCCTCTACACTCGGCGGCGGTCGTGCTTCATCGGCTGGGAGCGGTCCGCAGGAACGCGGGCAATCCCGACATCGCCCTCAGCCGAAACGAAGTGCTGACCGAGCGGACAAACATCATCGGCGAGGCCTTCCTCGGGCTGACCGTCGGCTGCGCCCGCTGCCACAACCACAAGCTCGAACCGATCACGCAGAAAGACTACTACCGACTTCAGGCTTACTTCGCAGCGACCGAGGAACACAACGTTCTGCTGGCGGCCCCGGAAGAACTGGAAGCATGGGAGAAACTATCAAAAGATGTGGCGGCGAAGATCAAGAAATTGAAGACCGAGTTCAACGCGGCGGCTGGCCAGAAGAAAGTCGAACTGGAGAATCAACTCTTCGAAGTCGCGTACACCTTGCCATCTCATCCGGCGACGATCCCCAGCATCCGCAACGACTTTGAAAAACGCACGGCCATGCACGTTCTGCGGCGAGGCGTCTGGGAAGACAAAGGTGTCGCCGTGGGGCCTCGTCCGTTGAGCATCCTCGTGCCGGATTCTGCTCCGGAACTATCTGCAGACATCGCACAGCCTCGAACGCAACTTGCCAGATGGATCGCCGACGCCGATCACCCGTTGACAGCTCGAGTCATTGTCAACCGGTTGTGGCTGCACCACTTTGGAACGGGGCTGGTCAAGACGACCAACGACTTTGGCACACACGGCGACCGGCCCAGCCATCCTGAATTGCTCGACTGGCTGGCCCATTCGCTGGTTCAGAATGGCTGGCAGTGGAAGGCGATTCATCGGCAGATCGTGCTCAGCAGTACGTATCAACAAAGCAGCGACCATCCTGCCGCCAGAGAACTTGCCGAGACCGATCCCGAGAACCGAATGTGCTGGCGAATGAACCGCCGGCGTCTGTCGGCTGAGGAAATCCGCGACGCCATGCTGGCAGTATCCGGCCGGATCAATCCTCGCATTCACGGTCGGAGTGTCATGGTTCCGGTCGACCGAGAGCTCGTCAACCTGCTCTACCATCCGACGCAATGGGTCGTTTCTCGAGACACGGCAGAACACGATCGACGTTCGGTTTATCTGATCGCCAAACGCAATCTTCGTTTGCCATTTATGGAAGCGTTCGACGCTCCGACCCTGCAAAGCAGTTGCTCAATCCGTGAAACCAGCATGCACGCGCCGCAGGCACTCGAACTTCTCAACGGAACCTTCTCAAACGACATGGCCGCGGCATTTGCAAAGCGGCTGAACAAGGAAGGCAGCGACCGCCCGGAACGCATCGTCGATCGAGCGTACGAACTCGCGTTCGGACGAATGCCAACCGACAAAGAACGTCGGCTGTCGATCGAGTTTCTGCGCGACGAGCCGTTGTCGGAATTCGCACTGGCCATCTTCAATCTCAATGGATTCGTCTATGTCCGGTAATGAGCAACCCGTTGCGATTGGAACTCTCAACCGTCGCGGATTCATTCGCGATGCGTTCTGCGGGTTCGGCAGCGTCGCCCTGGCATCAATGCTTCAGGACGAAGCAGCACGGGCAACTGATTCCGGCCCGCTGGGAGCAAAACAGCCGCCACTGCGTCCGAAAGCTCGCAACGTAATCTTCCTCTTCATGGCCGGAGGACCAAGCCAGATCGAGACGTTTGACCATAAGCCGCTGCTCAACAAACTCCACGGTCAGCCGCGTCCGAAAGAGTTCGGCGAGGCGAAATACCAATTCATCAAGAGCGATGCAAAGCTGCTCGGTACGAAACGTTCGTTTCGCAAGTACGGCGAAAGCGGAATCGAAGTCTCGGACCTGTTCCCCCACATCAGCACGTGCATCGACGACATCGCCGTGCTGCGGTCGTGCTTCGGCGATCAGGTCGTTCATTCGGCCGCGCAGTACGAATTGTTTTCCGGACGAACGGTGCCCGGATTTCCGAGTATGGGATCGTGGGGGCTGTACGGGCTGGGAGCGGAAACTGAATCGCTGCCAGCCTATGTCGTGATGCCCGACCCGCTGGGAGCACTGGAAGCCGGCCAGCCGATGTACATGAATGGTTTTCTGCCAGCGGCCTACCAACCGACAATGTTTCGGCCGGGCAACAACCCCGTCCTCAACCTGGACCTGCCTCAGCACGTTGATCTGAAACAACGGCAGCGAACCTTGCGACTCGTCCGAAATCTGAACGAGGCCACTCTGCAAACTGGCGACGACGAGTTGGAAGCTCGGCTGAAGTCGTACGAACTGGCTTTCAGAATGCAGACACGCGCGCCCGAGATTTTCGACCTTCGGCAGGAGTCCAAAGAGACGCAGGACCTCTACGGAGTCGGCCAGAAACCGACCGACGATTATGGACGGCGTTGCCTGATGGCTCGGCGGCTGATTGAAAACGGCGTCCGTTTCGTCTGTGTCGTCTCGGGAGGCGGCCCCGGCAATATGCAGTGGGACGCTCATGGCGACATCGAGGAAAACCATCTCCGCAAAGCATCCGAGACCGATCAGCCTGTCGCAGGTTTGCTGAAAGACCTGAAACGCCGCGGCCTGCTCGACGAGACTCTCGTCTTATGGGGTGGCGAATTCGGACGTTCGCCCGAAGCTCAGGGCAACGGTCGCGATCATCACAACCTGGGATTCTCGATGTTCATGGCCGGCGGAGGCGTTAAGGGCGGGACTGTCGTCGGAGCCACCGACGACATTGGCCTTCGCGCCGTCGAATCACCTCACCACTTCCGCGACATCCACGCAACGATGCTGCATCAGTTAGGTCTCGACCAGCACAAACTCACCTACCGCCACCAGGGCCGCGACGAACGACTGACCTTCCTCGAAGGCAACGTCATTAGTGAAATCCTCTGACGCTGATGGACGACCCGTTTGATGCCGGGCTTCCAATCGTACGTTCGCGTCACTGAGTCCTGAGAAAACTCACCAAAGCCCTTACCTCTTCGACCGTCAGATTGCGCGGAAGTCGATGGCGGTATTGGCTAAAAACCGCAGTCAACGAGTCCGCTCGCAATTCATTGAACAGCGTTGCTGCCGGACGTCGCGGTCATCTCGATGAACGTCAAAAATTCTGAAAAGGCGACATACTGTAACGAACCCATGATTCACGATTCCGAAAGGACTTCCTGAATCACTCGCGGTGACGGTTCAGGTTGCTGTTCTCGTGAACCTTTTCATCGGCGAGGTGTCAGGTGAGCCGAATTCCCGGCAGAAAAGGAAGGTGCGTGATGAGTCATTACCAACACTCCGACAACGAACCGTTTTTTCGAGACGATGAGTAAGCGACGACGCGGATTTCCCTCTGAAACGCACGTGAAGCGTGGAGAGCGAACCGTCCATGGCGACAAGATGCTGGAAGAAAAGCTCGGCCGCAACGACCTGTGTCCCTGCGGATCCGGCAAGCGTTTCAAGAAGTGTTGTCTGAAGAAAGGCTGCTTTTGACGGCGTCATCCGGCAGCACTACTTTTAGAGAATGAATGACTCTTTGAATCTGAGGTTCAAGCCCGTCCGGTACAATAACACCGGGCGGGCTTTTTCTGTGCAGGCTCATTTATTCACCTTGCGCAGCCACGAATCGTCAAAATGGCCATCACACGAATCGTTTGCAGACGGATTCGCGTAGCTGCCCAAACAGGCCACATCGAAGAAGTCAGACGGGATGTTTCTCCCCTTCGAGGGGGAGGGAACGCTGTCGATCATTCTGAACAAGGCGTTGTTATTGCCTGAGGATGCAAAGCATCAAAGATGCGATGACTATCAGCCAGATTAAACGTTGACTCGACGAACTTTCTTTGTTTGTCCACAACCGTGGCACGGGGCTAACGTTCAATTTCCCCGGAGTTGTGTTTGGGATGACGCCAGGCTAACGCTCGATGCACCAGGTTCCGTCGGAGCCGGTTTCGAGGGGGCGGTCGGCGTTTTCGGAGAATTCGTCGACGGCTTTGCGGACTCCCCATTCGCCGGAAGCGTCGCGGTTGATGGCGTAGTCGTGGCCGGTCAGCAGGCCTCCGGAGCG
Source organism: Planctomycetaceae bacterium (assembly GCA_047611045.1). Lineage (GTDB taxonomy): Bacteria > Planctomycetota > Planctomycetia > Planctomycetales > Planctomycetaceae > JABMPE01. Next base: position 5,075 of record JBLFXD010000197.1, read on the forward strand.
GAGTTTTGGCCACCAGACGGCGATGTCTGAACAGACGGCTTCGTACATGTGGTTTCCGTCGATGAAGACGAAATCCAAGCTGCCATCGGCGAAGCGGGATGCGGCGTCGGGCGAACCCTCTCGCAGAACGAAGCGTCGGGTCGAGGCGAAGTCGGTCCAGAAGACGGCCGACTGCATCGCCTGCTGAAAAGCTTCGGCCTTCTGGCTGCCGAGTGTGGACTCGCCGTCGTACGGTCTCCAGGGGTCGACCATCCACAGCTTGAGTTGAGGAAATTCGCGCAGCAGGGCTTCGGAAGTGTGGCCACCGAAGACTCCGACCTCTGCCCCGGTGATCGGACCGCGCAGCCTCCGCAGCCAGCGGAACAACTGACTCTGCCGAGGCGACACCGGACGTTCCAGACGCATGACCGACAGTTCTTCGTTGAACCATTGAAAGATTTGCGAGAAGTAGTCGGCCTGGACCTTCGGGGACCAGTCCGGCCAGGTTCGCATCACGACGGCCTGGTCGGAGAATTCGTAGCCGGGTTCGGGAGGTTCGTCGGCCAGACGAGCAAAGTAGTCGCGACAGAATTCGGTCCGGCCAATGAACAGTCCCGAATTAATCCAGTGCCGATTCTGAGCGGCCTTTGCCAGCGGGAGTCCTTCCTGAAAGCGGACCAGTTCGGGAAGCTCGGGCCAGCAGCGCGACCCGGTCGCGTTGAAGAGGAGATCGCAGGTGAAATCGTTCTGAAATCGTTCGACGGCGATTTGTGGGTTGTCCAGAAAAACGACGTCGCACGAATCGGCACCGATGATAAACGGAGTATCAACCTGTTCCAGAGCCGCCGCCGTCAGCGCAAACTTGTCGCGGTTCTTCCAGTTCGACTTCCCGGCTCCCAGCACCAGCGTCTGGATGCCGAGCAGATCGAGGCTCTGTTCGAAGACTCCGCACGGTTTTGTTGGTCGCGCTTTTCGTTCTCCGCTGTTCCATGTCAAAACGGTGACGTCAGGACACGACAATCGCCGCTTCGGCTGAGCCATCACGGATCTGGCGAAGTGGTGCCAGCGATCGTGGAGCGGACCGGGACAGTGTGCGGCGATCGGGTGCGTATCGAACAGCTGATTCGTGATGCGAACCGTCATCGGGCAACACCGTACGATGTTCCTTCCCGGCGAGGATTCGAAATACGACGAGCATGCAGGTTGCAGATCAGGTTTTCGTACTGCTGAGCCATCCTCATCGCGTGCAGGTGTCGTGTCGCGAAGGTCTGTCCTTCAGTGGCGATGCCTCGTGCCCAGTTGGGATGAGCCTGCAGAAGCTGAGCGGCGGCGGCGATGGATTCGGGAGTCGGGTCGACGACCATGCCGTTAATACGGTCGCGAATGACTTCCGGCACGCAGCCGACGTTGGTAGCGATCACCGGGCGATCGCACATCATGGCTTCAGGAATGACCAGGCCAAAACCTTCGTGAGCCGAGACCAGGCTGAAAGCATCCATCGCCCGGTAGTAGTCGCCCAGATAATCGTGCGCGGCGATGAAGGCGTGCCGTCCGGGAATTCGTTCGTTGGCCAGTCGCATGAGCTCGTCTTCTCGGCGGCCGGAACCGACCAGCAGCAACTTGAAGTTTTGCGGCAGTCGGGCGACGGCTTCGATGAGCAGATTCATCTGCTTCTCGCGGGTGAAGCGTCCCACCGAGCCGATCACGAAGTCGTCACGGTCGAACCCCAGCTGCTGGCGAATGTCGGCGGCAGGTCGAGTCTGACCGAGTCGCGATGAGTCGACACCGTTCAGAATGGTCGTTGTCGGAAAGCCTTCGCAGACGCGTGCTCGAACCCGGTCGCTGACGGCGATCACGTGATCGACTGCCTGGTCGCTGCCTTCGAGACCTCTGCGGGTCCACAGACTTTCGCCGTGTGCAAGGAAGACTCGCAGCGGCCCGGAAGATTCAAGCCGACCGTTGTAGCCTTCGCCCCACGCGAGAATGACGTCGTAATCGGCCGTCCGCTTTGGCAGATTGGCCATGCTGCAATATTCGACCGGCACCGGAAAAGTTCCCTGTTCAGGCAAGTGTTCCGGACGGTCGCTCGTCACGAAACATCGCGTCAGTCGAACGCGTTCAGGGTTCAGAAAACGAGCGAGTCCCAGCGTGTGCTGATGGACGCCTCCCACCTGGAAACTCGGGCCAACGCAAACCATGTCCAACGGTTTGTCCGGGAACGCTGACTGCTCCAGATCGAGGTCGTGAAGTTGCGACGTTGGTTCAGACCGCAGCCCCCGCACCTGATTACCGGATGAACGACTTTGTTGCGTCTGATGGCTGGCTTGAGACTCGCCGGGGTACTCGCTGGCTCCCAGCATCTGGTCGGCGGACTTTGATTGCACGGACTGTTGCGCCGTGAGTTCCGGGTCATCGCTATCGATGAATTCCGGATAGTCATTCTGAATGAACGCCGCAGCTCGCCCTGGTGCCGAACCTCGGCCCGGAGCGGAGCCTCGACCGGGAGCCGATCGCAGCGGAACAGGCGGTTGAGAAAATGCGTCGCTGGAGAAGTCATAATCAGTCATTGTTCAGGCCCTTTTGCTCCAATGAAACGGGGAAGGTCGTCGCAGCAGCTTGACTCGAAGAGAATCGACCCCGGCGCGGGACGCAGGTAGTCAGGCATGTCCGGCTGGTCGCGATTTGGAATCTTGAGGTTGTCTTTGAACTCGGCAACTCGACCGTCGCGGCCAGCGGTTTTGGTGGTCGAAGACGACGGTTCCCACCAGTTGGCGTCGAAGATCCAGGACGTTTCCACGTGCTGCCATTGATCTTCGCCGCCCTGCATTCGCACGCCGCCAAGAATCAGGTTGTTGCAGATTCGCGATGTGCCCTTTCCCGTTGGCACGGTCGCTCCGCGAAAAGAAGCCATCAGGCCAAACCAATAGCGAGTTTCCACGAAGGTGTTATTCACAATTTCAACGTGAGAATCAGGCCGCCACTCTGCATAGCTAAGGTTGATGGCATTGTTGCCTCCAACAAAAACATTTTCCGCCAGAGCGACGCTGCGGCAGGCGCTGGTCACCATGATGTGAGTGCCCGGCGTCGTGAACTGGCAATTTCGCGCTTCCGCTCGTGTCGAACCTCCGTTGCTTCCGCCCAGAGCGAGGCACATGACGGGGCCTTCTGCGGCGGAGAATCTGCAATTCATGAATCGAATCCGGTGTTGAGAGTCGGGCATTTCCGATTCAGCCAGCGCGAGCGAGAGGCGGTGCTCTTTCTGCATGTGCTGAAACGAGCAGTCCTGAATCGTGACGTTGCCTGTCGCGCCTTGAAGATGAAGTGCGCGACCATTTTCTTCCGTGACTTCGAAATCGAATCCCTGAACCAGAACATCGCTCACATCTTCAATGAGCAACGCACGGTGTTCTTCCTTGGGATCGGGCGTCAGCCAGCGCACTCTTGAGTCGGCGATCAACTGCAATCCGTCCAGCTCGGAACCGTCGATCTTGACCGACTCGACATAAGGACCAGGGCCGGTCACCGTGATCGTGCAGTTGCTTGCGGCTCGCGCAACCGCCTGCGAAATCGTTTTGAATTCGGAGTCGCCTCCCACCGTGATTTCGGCCATCTTCGGAAGATCGGGCGGAGGAACAGTTTTCGAACCCGCTCCTTCCTGAGGCTCGGTCAAAGTCGCAAGAGCCTCCCCATTCCGGATGGAAGTCCCAGGTTGTTCGCCGGGCGTGGGCTGCTTGTTCGGGATCAGTTCAGGCAGAACGAAGAACGCCGTCAACGCGACAATTGCCAGCACGGCTGCCCAGAGTGTTCCTCGCTTCGGCTTCGACGAGTCGACATTGTCAGACTGCTCAAGAAGGGCTGGATTGTGCGACAGAATGGCGGAAAGGTCGTCAGTGGCCGCGCGGTTGATTTGCGAGAGGAACCTCGACACCACATCCGCCACTTCAAACGCTGATTGATAACGTTCCTCGGGATCACGCTTGAGTAACCGACTGACCAACTCGGATAGAAAAGGCGGAACGGATGGGTCAATCTCGTGAAGAGGTTTGGACTCGTCGCCAAGGATTCGGTGAATCGTTTCTCCTTGAGTCTTCCCCTGGAACGGCGAATAGCCCACAAGCATGTAGTAGATGACGCAACCCAGACTGAACAGGTCCGCTCGCGCGTCGACTTTGCCGCCTCGCAATTGTTCCGGAGGCATGTAGGCCGGCGTGCCGACATACTGGCCGTGTGACGTGAGCTCTGAATTATCAAACGTGATTCGAGCGAGACCAAAGTCTGCCAGCCGAACTCGGGTGCCGCCGTCGTGCAGCATGACGTTCCCCGGCTTCACGTCTCGATGGATCACTCCCTGGGCATGGGCGGCGGCGAGTCCTTGAGCGATCTGAGAGGCCAGTTGGAAGACCTCGATGTGAGGAAGTTTGCCCTTTTCGGTGACGTACTCTTTCAACGACTGGCCAGAGACGTATTCCATCACCAGGAACGGTGCATGGTCGTGTTCCTCGACCGCGTGAATCGT
>JBLFXD010000198.1:0-9567 GCA_047611045.1 Planctomycetaceae bacterium
CCTGTTGGCGAGTGACTCGTTCAATTTCCAGCAGTTCAGCTACTTCATCGATCGACTGCGTGAAACGCACGACGCCGACGGCCCGCTGCTCGATACGACCATGGCACTCTACGGCAGCGGAATGGCTTACGGGCACAGTCATGGAAACGCGAGCCTGCCATTGGTGCTGGCCGGCGGCACGGCCTTGGGGCTCAAGCACGGTCGACACGTGGACTACAACCTGACGAAGGATTTTCAGGGCTACGACAAGCACCGCGGCATCTACCACAGCGCTGTCAACAGCAGGGCTCACCTCAGCAATCTACTGCTGACGATGGCTCAGAAAATGGGCATCGAGTCCGACACGTTTGCCGACAGCAATTGCACAGCTTCCGAGGTCGAGGCATGAAAGTATCCACTATGCACAAGTTGATCAGAACTCTGCTCCTGGCCGTTGTGGTGATGATCGCTGCTCATACCGATGTGCAGGGTCAGGAAGCGGCGTCCACGAGTTACTACCTCATTGGTAACTCGCTGACCTGGGATACCGTGCCAGGATCGCTTGATGGCGATGTGCAGTGGCACGTCGATTGTGGAGTGAGCCTGCCTTACATCAGTGCCAATCCCGACGCTCCGTGTGTCAAGGCGTCGACGATCTGGCCCACGGCACTTGGCGAGAAGCAGTACGACTTTGTGTCAGTGCAGCCGCATTATGGAGCAACGCTCGCTCAGGATGTCGAAACTATTTCGGCCTGGATGAAGCTACAACCGAAAGCGGTCTTCGTGATTCACTCGGGCTGGGCCCTCCAGACACAGCGTGCGGACGAGTTCGCCAGTTACACGTCACCGGATCAGATGGTTCACAGTCCCGGCTACATTCGTGCTCTTATCAGTGAGCTGCGACGACTGCATCCGGGACGCGAACTGCGTCAAACGCTGGCCCAGAACCTGCTGGCTCATGTCGCAGAAGACATCGCCGCAGGATCGGCACCGCTGGAGAAACTCGAAACGCTCTATCGCGACGCCATACACCTGACGCTCGATCACGGACGGTATCTGACGCACAACGCGATGCGTCGCGCGATGGGGCAATCGCGTTCGGCTGCTGGATTCTCGAAACAGGATCCTGAACTGAAGCGATATCTGGACGGTGTGCTGTCGCTGCTGGACACGTCACCGACAGACAAATCGCTGCTGACACAGATTCTGTCGGCCGATGTCTCGATCGACCGCGCCGCACTGATCGCAAAAGTTTCAGACGCTGCATTGCAAACGCGACTGACGGCGTTGCTCCCCGATATCGAACGGGCATCGAAAGCGCGACATGTCTCACTGGCTCTGGCCAAAGAAGTGGAAGACGTCGGCGGCAAAGTGGTTTGGTCGCCGAGTGGGCCACAATGGCTGTACCTCGCGACACAGGACACCGGGACAGAGATCTTCGACGTGATCACGACGGTCGACCTCTACAACGGAAATAACCCGCTGAAGGGACGAGGCGGACGCAACGAGCAGGTGAAGGACGACTGGCTGCAACGACTCTACGGCCTCACGACGTTACGTCGGCTGGATGTCTCCAACTGTGCGATTCAAGGTGAAGGCCTGCGGCACATTGCGGCGCTGTCTGGCCTCAGAGAATTGAATCTCACACTTACTCCGGTCACCGATGCCGGGCTGCAGCATCTGGGTGGACTCACAGAACTACGAACTCTCGGCCTGGCTTCGACGCAGTGTACCGGCAGCGGTTTTGTCCATCTGAAAGCATTGAGGAAATTGCAAAGCGTCAATTTCCATTTCACACCGTTGAATGACGCCGGGCTGCGGGCGATCTCGCAGGTGCCGATCGCTGACCGCTTCTGGTTCGCTCATACCCACTTCACCGATCAGGGAGCGGAGAGTCTGGCGACACTGACCAGACTCAAACGTTGTGGAATCGGCAGCAAAGACCCGGCGAGTTCGGGCGACGCCGTCGCTGCTCTGACAAAGCTGCCGCTGGAAGACCTGTCACTGCTCGACAATCAGGCGACGCCAGCCGGCATCGCACACGCGTCGAAGATCAGCTCATTACTGAAGCTCGATGTTTCCTACGCTCCGACCGTCACGGACGAGTCGATGGAGCTGGTCGCAAATATGCCCAAGCTGAAAGAGTTTCGGATCGGGAGTGCTCAACTCACCAACGCCGGATTGCAGATGCTGGCGATGTCGAAGTCGTTGAAGAAGCTGACGATCAGCGGATTGAAAAATGTGACGCCCCAAGGCGTGGATGCTTTGCAGAAAGTGCGGCCGGACCTCGTGATTGAACGCAGGTAATTCCCGCCCCAAACGCATTGGCTCGTTAAAGCTGATGGATAGAGATGACACCATGAGGAGTTGGCTAATGGTTCGGTCTAACAAACACGTCGCAGTCGTCGTGCTTTGGTGTTGCTTGTCGTCACTTAGCGTCGCTCAGGAACCGGCTGACTATGTTCCTGATCCCGGGCAGTTTGCTCCGATTGAGAAAGGGCACTATCTCGCCGGGGAACTGGTCTATATCGATCCAGTGAATCGCCGCGGCGGCATTCGTCTGCACGGCGATGAAAAGGGCCGGTACTGGAAGGGGCCGCCGCACTACTTTGCTCTACTGCCCTATGCAACTGTCTGGTTCAGCGGAGCCCACGCGGAACTTCGCGATGTTCCGCTGGGCACTCATGTGCATGGCTACTTTGTTGCGCCACCGCAGGGCGAGGAAGACACCATCCCGCCGCTGTCAAAAGCGCAGAAGCAATTTGAGATTCCGCACAACCATGCGATCACGCTGGAAGACGATTTCAGTTTCTATCAGCGACGAGGGCAAGAATGGAAAGTCGTCTCGATCGATGTCGAGAAGGAGAAACTCAACGTCGAACCGACCGGAAAGAAGACCACAGACGGCATCAACACTCCTTACACATTCGACATCGACTCTCGCACACGTATCTGGAGTGACCGACGGTTGAGCGATCTGGCTGATATAAAGCCCGGCACCATTGTGCAGTTGAATCTGGCCTGGGCTCAGGGTTGGGGACAGCGGGAATTCGGAGTCGGTGACATCTGGCTCGACGATGTCAGTAGCAGATTCGCGACCCAAATGCAGCGACGTCGGCATCTTCAGTATGAGCGGCAGCACTGGACGCCCGGTTGGATCGATCACGTCGAACCAAACGACTTCGGCGGCGGCATCGTCACGCTGACCCTGTTCGAAGTTGACCAGGAACTCATCGACGACTTGCGACGAGACAAAAACGAACGCATCGCGGTCGCGGTTGCGGAAAAGACGCGCCGGACGTGGATTCACCGTTCGGATCGAAAGTTCGCCAAACTCGTCGAGTGGAAGGACATCAAAGACCCGCCCGTGGGCAGCAGCGGAGTTCAGTTGCGTTTGAAATTTGTGGAGTTGCTGTCCGGCTATAAGCCCGGTGGTTGTGTTCGAGTGAAAGCGGAGAACTGGAAATGGATCTCAGTGCCGCCGGAAGAACGCATCACGTCCCGCGAGGAACAGGAACAGGGGGCGAAGATGGTGCTGCCGTTTTGATTTGAGCATTGTTAAGGAACTGTCCCGAAACAGAGGCTTCACGAACACCGGCCTGCACCTGGTTGTTGAACCACATTCAAAAACAGGAGACCAATATGAAACCAATAGTTCTCTCACTGCTTGTCGTCGTTTTTGTGACAAACGCTTCACAGGCTGATAGTGACCTGTCGGTTGTGGCGACCGGAGCGAAAGTCACAAGGCTTGCCGATGGGATGAAATTCACGGAGGGGCCGGTCTGGCTTCCTGCCGAAAACATGCTGGTGTTTTCGGACATCCCCAACAGCAAGCTCATGCAGTGGAGTGAAGCCGCCGGTCTGTCCGTTTACCGGGAGAGTGAGCAGGCCAATGGAAATATTCTTGACATGCAGGGGCGGATTATTTCGTGTCAGCACAAGGCCCGGAATCTGATTCGAATTGAAGCCGATGGCAGCACCACGGTGCTCGCTGACCGATTTGATGGAAAGCGTTTCAACTCACCGAACGATGTGGCAATCCGCTCGGACGGGACGCTGTGGTTTACCGATCCACCGTGGGGATTGACGGGAACACATGAGATTCCCGGTCACTGGGTCTTCAAACGAGATCCCGAAACCGGCACGGTCGAAGTGGTGCTCAAGAGCTTGGCGATGCCCAACGGAATTGTGTTTTCGCCAGATGAACGCCGCATCTACATCGCGGATACCGGTGGCCACAAGCGGCATCCCGACCCCGAATTTCACAAGCTGCCGGCCAGCATCCAGTGCTTCGACATCGGGAAGGACGGAATGCTCGGCAAGAAGCTGTTCCACATCGACGCCGGCAGCGACGGGATGGCCGTTGACGTAAGTGGCAATCTCTACACAACCCACGGCGGCAAGGTGCATATCTACGACGCAGACGGCCGTGAACTGCAACAGATCGACGTCCCCGAAGGACCTGCCAACGTCTGCTTTGGCGGAGCTGACTTCAAGACGCTGTTCATCACGGCGCGAACGTCCCTCTACAGCGTGCGGATGAAAGTTGCAGGAGCAAGACTGAAAGGCGCCCGCTGATGAGATACGCACTGACGACAGCTTGCCTGATGTTGTTTCAGGCGAGCTATGTGCATGCCGAGGACGCTGACAAAGCCGTCCAGCCGTTCTTCGCGAAATACTGCTCGCGGTGCCACGACGCGAAGAAGCAGGAGGGCAAGTTTCGCCTCGACACATTGTCGCGTGACTTCGCCGACATGCTGATCGCGCAGCGTTGGGGCGAAGTGCTCTTTCGAGTGAACTCCGGCGAAATGCCGCCGAAGGATGAGCCTCAGCCGACACAAGCCGAACTCGGCGACGTGGCCGACTGGATCTCCACACACATCAACGAAGGGCGAGCGGCCCGGATGGCCCAGCGCGGCCCGGTCTCTCACTACCGGCTCAGTCGTGACGAATATGCGAACGTGGTCTACGACCTGCTGGGAGTGCACTTCGATGCACGCATGCCCGGTGCTCTTAACGAGGATCCACGCTGGCACGGGTTTAATCGCATCGGATCAATGCTGTCGCTCTCGCCGTCTCACGTCAGTCGTTACTTCGCCGCGGCAGAGACCGTGCTCGATCAGGCCTTCCCCACGCGCGTGCCACCATCAGGTAAGCAGCGTCAGGCGGCCGAAGCGCCTGTTCGCTGGTTGGTCCTGCCCGGCCATCATCAGGGAAATATCAACGTCAAAGACCCCGGCCTGTACCGCATTCGGGTTCAGTTGAGTTCCGTGCCGTCATTCAAGGGGCGACTGCCTCGACTATCGATCTGGAATAACAGCCTGAAGCGTGCCGAAACCGGACGCGACGTGAGTGCGTCCGAGGACAAGCCGACCATCATCGAAATCGAGACGTTTCTACCACGCGGCGGATTTCGATTAATGAACCAGGCACCGGGCAAGCTTGACGACGGTCCGTCTCTGGGCGGCACACCGCGTACGGTGACGCTGCTGAAGGATTACCGGACGCTGCCGACGGGCTACAAACTGTTCACCGAGGATGGCAAGTCGATCTTTCCACTGTTGCTTGTCGACTGGCTGGAGTACGAAGGCCCCATTCAGACCGACGCCGACCGGAAGAAACGCGAGGGTCTGTTCCCCCTGGGTCAGGTTTCCAACAAGCCATCTGATCCACAGCAGCTTGAAACTCAGCTCCTTGAAGCTCGCGAGTGCCTGACGCGACTCATGGCTCGCGCGTGGCGGCGACCTCCGTCGGATGTGGAAGTCGCCCGCTACACGAAAGTGCTCGAAGCAGAACTCGCTGCGGGCGAGACGTTTCGTGCGGCTTATCTCGCGGCGATGACCGGAGTGCTGACGTCGAAGAATTTCTACTACATCGTCGAAGGATCGCCTGCGGAGCAAGCCGACCGGATCAACGACTGGGAACTGGCGTCGCGACTGTCGTTCTTCCTGTGGAGTTCCATGCCGGATGACGAGTTGTTCGAGGTGGCTCGCAAAGGTGATCTGCATCAACCGGACGTGCTGAAGGCTCAGTTGCAACGCATGCTGAGCAGCCAGAAGAGTGAGCGCTTAATAAACACGTTTCCGCAGCAGTGGTTGCAGCTTCATCGAGTGGGCATGTTTCCTGCAGATTCGGAACTCTACCCCGACTATGACCAGTGGCTTGAGGAGAGCATGATCCGGGAGACAACCGGCTTCTTCGGCGAGGTGTTTTCGCAGAACCTGTCGATCCGCGAGTTTCTGTCGTCGGACTGGACGGTGATGAACTCGCGGCTGGCGATGCACTATGGAATGAGTGTCACAAATCGTGCGGGCTTTCATCGGGTCACACTTGAACCAAAGAATCACCGCGGCGGCGTGCTCACCCACGCTTCCGTCCTGTCACTGACATCCGACGGGACGCGACACCGCCCGGTTCATCGAGGCGTGTGGGTTTCCGAAGCGATCTTTGGTCGCACGCCGCCACCGCCGCCGCCGAATGTCGAGCCGCTCGAACCCACGCCGAGTGACAAACCCAAGGCCACAATCCGCGACCAGTTGGAAGCCCATACGACCCACGCGACGTGTGCCTCGTGCCATCGAAAGATCGACCCGCTGGGATTTGCCTTTGACAACTACGACGCCATCGGTCGCTGGCGAACGACCGAGCAGGTCCCCGGCGGTCAGGGCGAAGACCCACCCGTCAACGCTCGCGGATCGTTCTCTGATGGCCGTTCCTATGACGGTCCCGAGCAATTCAAACAACTGCTAACCAGCGACCTCGATCGCTTCGCGGAAGCCTTCGTGGAACAACTCGCTACGTTCGCCCTCCGCCGAGTGATGACAATCGACGACGCCCCTGACATCCACGCCATCGTCCAGGCCAGCAGGCAGGACGACTATCGACTCCGGACATTGATCGAACGACTCGTCATGTCGGAACTCTTTCAGAATCGGTAGGTCTGCCGTCGTTTCGCAGAATCTCGCAATGTCGAGAACCGTCGGTCTGAATTTGAATGCAGACTTCGCCAACGACGCGATTCTGTTTCACCCGCCGAGTCGCGAACAGGCCGTCAAATGGCTCTACGGCCACGCCGAGATGGACGGGCAGTGCGCCGTCAACATTGACCTTCTTTCCAAAGAAACGCTCGATCACGTCGCAAACTGCGGAGTCGCCACTTGAGGTCGGTGACCACCGGAAATCGGCTGCCTGCTGCGAGCGACACGCGCCAGAGGTCCGCCGGTTGGACGTGAGTACGTTACGGTTTAGTTGCTTCAACGATCTCAAAGGTGACCGGGCGGCTGGGTAGTGAAACGAGCGTGTTCGGTCGGTCTTTAGCTTCAGAATCTTTGTTGAACGGCACTTGAGCCTGGCCCATCACCGCAAGTGTGTAGCTTCCCGGACGCGTATTGGCCTGAACGCTGATAGGTATTGTCAGTTCGGTCTGGTCACCTTTGAAACTGGTATTCGACAATTTGAAGTTGCCCGGGAACGACAGCGGTTGGACGGTGACGTCCGCCTTGAAATCGGGCCAGCGGCGAGTCAAACGTAAGGTGAGCTTCGCCTCTTTCCCCGCTTCGACTTTCACATTGTCGGCGATCCATTCCAAGCGATAAGGAGCCGCATCGCGAATTGTCACAACCAGCTCACGCGTGGGACGACTGGAGCCTGTGTTGTTCCACACTCGCGAATACGGTCGAACCTCGCGACGAAGCGTTTCGTCACCGCGTTTACCGGTTGCAATCAGTTTGACGGGGCCGATGAAATCTGCCGCGTCGTCGTCGGCACTGATGACCAGCGTGCCTCGCGAGTTGTTGTTAATGACGGTTGGGGTGACGTGCAGCCCGCGTGGCAGATTCTCGGCTGTAATCGTTATGGGATCGTTGTAGCCCTGCTGCTGATGAATGATCACGTCGAGGTAAATCGAACCGCCGCGCCAGACGGTTGCTCCACCGGGGCCAGGGTTCTGGCTGTGTATCACGGCGGCGTAGAAATCCGGCTGCTGCTTTTGAATTGCCAGCACGTACTGATAACGGGCTCCACCTCGACGGTAACGATCCTGAACGAGCACCCGGTACTTTCGCTTCTCGCTGAGATTCACCATTCCGGATGGATCCCGGAGATGGCCGTCGAACGCGTTGATGCGGTGACCGAAGTCGTCCAGTTCGTTGATGCGATTGCCCTTGTCATCAACGACAACGACATAAGGATCGGCATGGCCGTTGATCCGTTCGCAATAAACGTCAAACCCATACTGGCCGCTTTCGGCGACTTCGAATTCAAACCAGTCGGCGTCGCGAGCCTGGTCAAACCGGCCACTGACAACCAGCGGCAGCGTGACTTGCTGCGGTTCGTCCTGCGTATTGTTGGGTTCGACTTCGAGCGTTACGGCAGAATCCGTCACCATGAGTGTCTGTGAATTGGCAAGCCCGCGGGGTGAAATCTGAAACTGTGCTCCAGTCAACGTGCACGTCGCAGCCGTGGGCAGAACGCTGTGGTCCGTCGGATGAACGTTGAATTTGTATGAGCCGCCAACGGCGATCTCGCCTGGAGCGACGAAGGGAAACGTTCGCTGAGCGTAAGGCGTGCCGGTCTCGATCCACGGCGAGTCCTTCGAGCCGTCGCCAAGATTCTGCCCAAGCGCGACCAGTTCAACATTCTGTCCAGTCTGCACCGCTCGGGGGAAAACGGTCTCGACGTGAGACTTGTCAGTAATCAAAAGCCGGTACGGAAATCCGCCGCGGTACGAGAGATCGTAAACGCGAACGTGGTAATCACCATCGGCCGGAATGATGACATCGATCAACGGATCGCGACCGTTGTGATCGCTACTGCTTGCCAGCAGCCGGCCATCAGCCGTTGACAGCGACATCGTGGCGTCCATCAGCGAGTCGAGCTTGCCTGCCTGGCAATCGATGACGAGACGCTGTTTTTCTTTCGCCGTGAAGCGAAACGTGTCCTCGTTGTTTCCGTCGGACATTCCTGCGATCGCGCTGTTGACCGCCACAACCTGAGCCGTGGATGGATCGTTGTTCGGTTCTGTATCGACGACGTCAGTCAATCCGTGGTCGATTGAAAACAGCCTCGGATTGCTGACGCCCCAGCGGCCGACGAGACGAACGTCGTAGGTTCCGGCTGGCACGTCAGGAGCCACTTTGATCTGAAAGCGGCGTTCCTTGTCCTTGACCGGTTCTGCAGTCAGGCCTGGATGGTCGAACCACAACGATTGGACTTCTTCGATGTCCGCGCCGGCAATTTCGGCTTCAACAGTCGCGCCGGCCGACGCACCGAGCGGCGTCAGTCGGTCAAAACGGATGGAGGGCAGTTCGGCTCTGACTGCCGACACCAGGCAGCAGTTAGCAATCGCGACTATGAAAGCCCAACGGATGCAAACGTGATTGTTGGATGCAAGTAACAATTCGCGATCCCAATAACTGGAACTCTAATCTGTACGAATTACCGCTAATGTCAGGAGAGAATTAGCGTGACTCAGCGGAGATTAGCGTTCCTCAAGAGTTTCTGATGAGTTCCCGTCGTGAATGTCCTGAGCATTAAGCTCGCGTCAGGCAATCAAATCTTCAATCGGCTTGCCTTCGCTCAGCACAGGCA
>JBLFXD010000199.1:0-9557 GCA_047611045.1 Planctomycetaceae bacterium
TTGACGCCGTCGCTCAAAAGTGACGACGCTGTTCAATAACGAGTGCGACGATGCCGAGCACTGAGACGATCAATCCGAGAATCCCGATGATGATTCCGAACCAGACGCGACCGGCCCCGCTCAATTTCGGATTTTTCTCCAACGCTCTTAACGCCAGAAATCCGCAGACGATGCCGGCGATCTGAAACGGCAGACCGAACATCGGAATAAACGAGAAGAGACCGCAGTAGCCGGCGATGATCGCTGTGGCCGGCCGGCCGACGGGCATGAGAAGTCGGTCAGTCGAACTCGTCTCGTAGTCCGGGATCCGTGTTTTTCCCCACTCTTCATCAAGAATCGATTCACAGAATCGACACTTCTTCGCGATGGCTTTGATTGTCTCTCCACAAAAAGGACACGCCTTCGTGTCGTCAAGAGATTGGGGGATGTCGGTCATTGTTCGGTCCTTTATGTCAGCTCGCAGTTTGTCGGACAGCCTGGCGGCAACAAACTGTATCGCTCGTCGAGAATCCGTGGAAACGAACCCGTCCCGACCGTTCCGTGCCAGACAGTTGGCCAGACTGGTGTTGCCAAGCGGGTGAATATCGACGGCGACAGTGGCCGAAGCACTTGCAAGAACCGGAAAACCGGTATTTGCGGCGAACACGGCGTCGATCCAGAATCCGTCCACTTCTGCGACGAAATTGGCCTGGACGACATGAGCTGCAGCCCACGCCGAACCCCGATCACCAGCCCGGCAGCTGTTAAAACTGGCAAATTGCGCACAACTCACGACGTGAATGTGTATGAACTCTGAACGGAGTGTGTTCGCAGACGCACACCGTTTTTTATTCGCCGCACTAATGGTACGGTGAGTTCGGAAAATATCTGGCTAACGCAACTGGCCGAGCGGCTATTTCGGGATGAATGAATCTATGAAAGTGCTGGTTTGTGGTGCAGGATCACGCGGCGATATCCATCCGCTGTTGGGTCTAGCCGATACCTTGCGTCGCCGTGGACACGACGTTCACATTCTCTTGAACCCGATTTACCGGGATCTCGCGGAGTCGCATGAATTCACGTTCGTTCCCGTCGGGGACGCCACCGAGATGAGCCGTCTTCAGGAGGATCCGCGAGCATCCACATACAACCATGGATGGAAGCAGTGGCTAGTACAGGCCGCAGTCCGCTCCATGCGACCGATGCATCAGGCTATCGTCGAGAATTACGAACCGAATAATACCGTTCTCGTCGGAAACTATCTGGCATTTGGAGCCCGGATGGCACACGACCATCTGGGAATTCCGCTCGCAACCGTTCACATGGATGCGCACACAATCCGCTCCATTAATGAAGTGCTGGCTCTGCCGTTTCCTGGGATTTTTGGCTCAATGGTTCCCAGATGGTATCAGCACTTTCAGTTCTGGATGATCGACAGATTCTGGATCGATCCTCTGATCGCGCCGGCGATTAACCAGTTCCGCAATGAGCTACGATTACCGTCAGTTCGCCGCATTGCTCACGACTGGTGGCACTCTCCTCAGGTATCGATCGGCTTGTATCCCAACTGGTGGGGATCGCCTCAGCCGGACTGGCCGTCGCAATGTGTGAGCAGTGATTTCATTTTCTGGGACGACGGCTGCCACGCCGAGCTATCCGCTGATGCCAGGCAGTTTCTCAGCAAAGGACCTCGTCCGATCGCCTTCACGCCAGGCACGTCAAACATGCACACGACGGCGTATTTTTCAGCAGCGATTGAAGCGTGCCGGCAATTGGGTAAGCGCGGAATCATTATCACCGATCGAACAGACCTGGTTCCCGTGCTGCCAGAGACCATGCGATGTTTTAATTACGTCCCGTTCGGCCCGCTGCTTAGGGAGCTTTCACTCGTCGTGCATCATGGAGGTGTCGGAACCTCTGCCCAGTGCATCGCCGCAGGCCTGCCGCAGGTCGTTGTTCCCTCGTTGTATAACCAACCCGACACGGCAAAACGCCTGGAGCGACTGGGAGTTGCCCGCAGCATCGCCCCCGAGAAATTCACCGCTCGCCGCCTGATTACTGGCATTCAGGAGCTTCTTGATAACTCCTCAGTTCAAAGTCGATGTGCGGAGCTTGCGTCCAAAGTAGATCGCCCCCGTGGACAGCGGTTGACAGGCGACATTGTGGAATCGTTGTGTGGAACCGATGTAGTATCGCGCTATGAGGCCGCAGCCCAGAATAATCTGTTTAAGCCAGACTTGGATTCATTGGCGACAGGATGCTCAAGCTGACGCCCTCAATACTTTAGTGATGTCTCCAGACGATGTTCTTAGAAAACTTCTTCGATTGGGTTTCCGTTGTGAGCCAGGAATACCGGACGGTTTGACGGGGTGTAGACCGGTTTGGCTCTGTCGAGTCCGAGCTTTTCGTAAATCGTGGCGGCGTAGTCGTCGGGGAGGGTTGGTCGGTTGGTGACGTAGCCGCCTTCCGGATCGCTGGAGCCGATGACCTGTCCGCCGGGGACTCCGCCGCCGGCGAGAGCGATTGAGTAAGCGTTGGTCCAATGGTCTCGGCCCTGGAACCGGTTGAGTCGGGGTGTTCGACCGAACTCGGACACGAACGCGACGAGGGTGTCTTTCAAGAGGCCTCGTTCTTCGAGGTCTGTAATCAACGCTGCAAATGCCTGGTCGGTACTGCCCATCATGACCCAGTGAGCGATGCCGTAGCGGCCTTCACCGCCGGCTCCGTTGCGGATCGTGCCGCACGAGCCTTTGTTATAGATGTAGTCGTGATGGTCCCAGTTCATGTTGAAGCCGCCGGGCGTCTTGTCCGTCATGGGCTCTCGGACGTCGACCGTGACAAAGCGGACGCCTCGTTCGATCAGGCGTCGCCCCATGAGGTAACACTGCCCGCGATGGCCTCGACCGTACGCGTCGCGAGTGGCGTCTCTCTCTTCGGCAAGGTTGAAGGCACTCTGCGTGAGCGGGTTGGTCAACAGATCGGCGGCCTGATTTGAGAGGTCGGAAAACGTGCGGACTGGATCGTTCGAAGCGGGAGCGACTCCGACGTTCAGGTTGCTGAGCAGGTCGCGGCGATCGGTGAAGCGACCGCGGTCGACGCCGGTCAGGAGGCCCAGATCGTTGACCTTCCATTCGGGATCGGAGAGGTCGCGGCCGCCGGTCTTGAAGACCTTGGTTGCTGCCGGCAGAAATCCGACTCGGGTTTGTTTGGCCTGTTCGTGGTTGCCGGGCACCATGATGTAGGGCGGCAGGTAGTCGCATTGGCTGCTCATTCTCTTTGACACGATCGAGCCGATGTCGGGCATCTCAAGCGGGCCGCCGGGCATTTCTCCCGACAAGGCATACTGAGTCCCCAGCGGGTGCCCATTCGCTCCGGAACGGTCATGGTGCATCGATCGGATGACTGTCAGGCGGTCGGCGATGCGAGCCGTCTTTGAAAGCAGCGTCGTGAACTGTAGTCCGGGAACGGCGGTGGAGATCGGCTTGAATGGGCTGCGGTGCTCGGCGACGGCTTCGGGTTTTGGATCCCACGTGTCCATGTGAGATAAGCCGCCCTGCTCAAGAATGACCAGAACGTTTTTCGCCTGAGCCTTGCGGCCTTCGGAAGCGGCTTCGGCCAGCGACGCGACTCGCGCGGTCATCAAACCGGCCGCTCCCACACCGAGGAAGCTTCGTCGCTGTAATCGTCTGTTTTGAATTTGTCCGCGCAGACTCATAGAAACACGTTCCAACTCGAACTATCTGATTCGTCGTCATCTGAGGACGCCCTGACCAGCAGCGCCAGGACTCGGCGACGCATAAGCACTGATTCATGCTACCGGGAATGCCCGAAATTACTCAACCGGACGTCGCGGTGCTCGACGATAGATTTCAATTGGTGTCGATTCTGCGGGCAATCCGGTCTCCAAAGCTACGGTACCGTGCCTGCTGCAGAAGCTGAGCTTCGGCTACCGCTTACCAGTGCATGACGAAGCCGCCGTCGACGTTGATTGTCTGGCCGGTGACTTGTTTCGCTCGTTTTGAGGCGAGAAACGTCACCATGTCGGCGATGTCGGACGGTTCCTGCCACGTGCCCAGCGGGACCATCTTCTGGATCTTTTCGCCGGCCCAGGTTTCGTAGTCGAGTTTCTGATCTTCGGGCTGACGGTCGCACCATGATTGCCACACGCCTCTATTAAGAGGTGTCTGGACCATGCCGGGGCAGACGACGTTGACTCGGACGCCGCTCGGCGCGAGATCCTTCGCCATGCACTGAGCGAAATTGATGTTCGCCGCTTTGCTGGCGCTGTACGGCGGATCGGTCGGTGAGCCAATCTGTCCGGCGATCGACGCGATGAATGTCATCGTGCCGGATTTTCGTTCGGCGAGTCCGGGAGCGACGGCGTGAGCGACTCGAGTCATGCCCATGACGTTTACGTTGAGAACCTGAATCCAGTCCTCGGGAGCAAGGTTCGTAAACGGGAATCCGAACTTTCCCGATCCGATCGCGGCTGCGTGAACGAGGTGGTCAACCGGCCCGAGTTTCGACACGGTTTCAGCCAGTGCCGATTCGAGGCTTTCCGTGGAAGTGATGTCGGCTCGGAGTCCGATCACACTTTGTCCGCTGGCTGCAGCGACTTCGACCGCCGTTTTTTCGACAGCGTCCGAGACATCCCAGATCGCGACGCTGGTTCCTTCGGCGGCGAACTGTTCGGCGATGGCTCGACCGATGCCGCTGGCTCCGCCCGTTACGACGGCGACGTGGTTTGCGATTCCGAGGTCCAAATCACTGCTCCTGATTGTCGGTTGTGGCTGCGTTGCTCGCGCCGAATGTTTGGTTACTGCCGTCGAGTTGGCATTGCTGGGGCCAGTCTGGGCGAAGCGTGAATCGCCAGCTCGATCAGTGATTGATAGTCGGCAGCCTCGCCGTCCGATACCGAGCGGAGCTCGATCGCCGAGCCGTCCGCGATGCTCTCGCTAAGTCGTGTGAGCCGGTCGTCCATTCTGGCCAGAAACTGGGACAGTTCTTCGGAGTTCAAGTCGCTCCGTGCGAGGACCGTCTGATCAGGTGATCGCTCGCGATTGAGCCTTGCCAGCGTTGCCCTCTGAGTGCGGTAGAGGAAGCCGTCGGCGTAGGCTCGCCGAAGCTGCCCGGCACGAGTGAACTGAAAGACCAGATCCTGGCCGAAGTAGACGGACAGGCTGCCGTCTGAGCGAACTCCGGCAAACACCGGTTCGGATTCGCCGGGAACCTGCCATTCGACGCGATTTCGCATGGCGGTGGCTTCTCGAATCAGGTCTTCACGATCGGATTCGTTGCGGGCCATGCAGAAGTCCGGAGCTGAAAGTCTGGCGACAGGAACAGTGAGAATCTTTCGAACTATCTTCCGGATTGTGTCTGGAAAGCTGGCCAGCGCACGAAAAACGGGAGCATGAACCTGCCCCCGCATGTACCTGACGCTTTTGCTTAGGGCTGCTCGATTTCTCGCCTGACCCAGTTCACAGAGCCACCACCACACTCGGAGGCAGGTTCGTACTCCCGTTCGATTTCGGAGCCAAACTCACTTATGGGCAACGATTATGGGATCGGGTCTTCCGGACGTCAAGCAGTGTCTCATTGGCGTTTGAGCGGATTTGTCGGTTTGTCGTCGTCTCTTATCACGTGGATTCTGATGTGATGTGTTTTTGTTTTCTCACCAACACGTGATGTGATGTGGGATTCCGCAATTCTTGATTGAAATGAGAATTTCGCGGGAATCCACGTCCGGAAACTGGCGCCAATCTCGATATATCCAGTAGAGGCCCGCCCCGGGGTACCGTTTTAGAGTCTTCTCTGCCTGACCTGCGAAACCTGGCATTGTTGACTGTCTCTGCATCCGGGGCGGGCTTTCTGTATTTCCAGGCGGAAATTTCAGTCCGCTGTGCCGTTTTGGTGACGCGGCATCAGAGTAATCTGATGCGTGTGACAGGCGACGCGTGGGGCGGGGCTTCAGACGTCGCATCGTGTGCTCAGAGATTCAGCAGGTCATCACGCTCCAAATCTTCCACAAAGAGCCTGATTCCGCAGAAGCTTTGTTCCGATTCTGCCGATTGACAGTCCAGTAAGCGACGGTGGCCGGTGTGGTTTCTGGCCGGTCTGAACTCTTTTCGCAGAGAGCGATCGGCCAAACTTGACCGCAATTTGGCTGAGACGTAACATCCCGGACTTGTGCCGGTTGTGGCAGGGCAGGTTTAGTCGCGGGAGTAGCTCAGTGGTAGAGCACCACGTTGCCAACGTGGATGTCGCGGGTTCGAATCCCGTCTCCCGCTCTTTTGATTAGTACGCATTTGAATTGCTTCAGGTCAGCAAAGACCAGCACGGCATTTCGCTTTCTGCCAGTGCAATCTTCTTTCAGTGCACATAGGGAGCGTGAGCTTCTGTCGCTGAGAGCCAGTCTGTATTCTGGCTGACCGCCATCGCTGAGGAACCTCTCCGTGAGTGACACTGAAAACGCTGAAGCTGTCGAAGAATCCGAACTGGATGCCGAAGCCCTCGAGCTTCCTGCGAAGATGGATCTGAAGGTCGATATCACTGAGGCGGGTCCGTGCCGGAAACGAATTTCCGTCGTCGTCCCTCAGGCTGAGATCGACATCGTCCGAAACGGAACACTGGACGAGTTTGCTTCGAAAGCAAGCGTGCCCGGCTTCCGAGTCGGTCGCGTCCCTCGCGATCTGGTCCGAGCGAAGTTTCGGCAGGAACTGGCCGACGAACTCAAGCAGCGAGTGCTCGTTCAAAGCCTTGAGCAGTTGACTGAAGAGTTCGAGATCGATCCGATCAACGAACCGGACATGGACGTTGAGACGCTCGAAATTCCGGATTCTGGTGACTTCGAATACACATTCGACGTTGAAGTGCGTCCGGACGTGCAGTTGCCGGACTTCGCTGAACTGTCTCTGAAACGCCCATCTCGCGAAGTTTCAGACGACGACATTCAGAAGTACATCGATCAGATGCTGCTTGAGTATGGCGAAAAGGCCGACCACGACGACGGAGCCGCTATTGGCGACTACGTTTCGGTGTCGATCGACTTTGAATACGAAGGCGCTGCCGTCCGGGATATGGCCGGGCTTTCGCTGCGAATTCAGCCGTCGCTCCGATTTAAAGACGCCGAGATCAGCGACTTCGGAAGCGTGATGGCCGGTGCCAAAGCTGGCGAGACACGAGAAGCCGAATTCACGATCTCTAGCGAAGCGTCTTACGTGCCGATGCGTGGCGAAACACTCAAGGCCATCATTTCCGTTTCGTCGGTTCAAAAGTTGGTCGCTCCAGAACTGGACAGCGACCTGCTCGCCCGGATCGGTGTCGAATCAGCAGAGAAACTTCGCGAAGAAGTCAAAGACATCCTTGACCGTCAGGTCACCTACAAACAGCGACAGTCCGCTCGTGAACAGTTGCTCGAAATTATCGGCGAATCTGCTGACTGGGAATTGCCGGAAGAGCTTGTTCTGAAACAGGTTGAGAACGCTCTGCATCGAGAAATTCTCGAAATGCAGCAGGCCGGCTATACGCCGAAAGAAATCCGTGCTCGCGAGAACGACCTCCGCCAGCGTTCGGTTTCGGTGACTCGCCAGGCGATGAAGGAACACTTCATCCTCGATTCGATCGCCACTGCGGAAGAGATTGAAGTCTCGCCGCAGGACGTCGAAATGGAAATCATGATGATGGCGTTCCAGAGTGGTGAAACACCTCGTCGCCTACGTGCTCGACTGGTTAAGACTGGCGTTATCGAGAATCTGGAAGCTCAGATTCGGGAACGAAAAGCGGTTGACGTTGCTCTTGATAAAGCAAAGTACGAAGAAGTGGCGATGGAGGAAGACCTGGTCGGCGATCTCGACGTCGAAGCCGTCGACGAAGCAATCTGCAACGTCATGTTCGCTCGGGCTTCTGCGGCCACTGCGAAATCGGCCAAAGAAACCTCAGCTTAGTAACGGGAAACCGCTCGGCGAGCACCGTCTAACGCAAACGGAGTGTCGGACGTAATGATCGCCTTGACGTGTGGATGCCATCTGCGATATCCACCGCCTCTGGTCGAGGCACGACAGATCACAATAGGAAGCTGCTGACGAGAAGAAGGGATTCTCTATGTTTGACCGCCTTCCGATTCAGAATTCACGCGGCGACGTTGCTCGCCAGCGGAATATGGGGATCGGCGACCTGCTGCTCGAAAACCGCATCATCTTTATGGATGGTGTGATTAACGACGCCGTTGCCAACGTCATTGTGATGAAGCTGCTGTATCTGCAGTCTGAAAGCCGCGGCCAGGACATTCACCTTTATGTGAATTCGCCAGGTGGCTCGGTCACTGCGACGATGGCGATTTACGACACGATGCAGTTCATCGAGTGCGAAGTCGCTACCTACTGTGTCGGCCTCGCCGCGAGTGGTGGAGCGATTCTCGTCGCTGGTGGAGAAAAGGGAAAACGCTTCGCCCTGAAGCATTCGAAGATGATGATTCATCAGCCGCACGGTGAAGTCGGCGGTCAGGTCTCTGATATTGAGATTCAGGCGAAAGACATTCTCGACACCAAGCAGGTGTTGAACGAGCTCTTGGCAGGTCATACCGGTCAACCGGTCGAGACAATCGCCAGAGACACAGAACGCGATCGATACATGACCTCTGTTGAAGCGAAAGAGTACGGTCTGGTCGACGACATTCTGATGAAACCAGACGCCGACAAACCGGCTGAGTCTAAAGACGAGTCTAAATAGTCAATCGTTCGCCGTCAGGATGGAAGCGAGCACGTGATGAGCAATCTTGTACCAATCGTTATCGAAGACTCGGGGCGCGGTGAGCGCGCCATGGATATTTACAGCCGGCTGCTCAAGGATCGAATCATTATCCTTGGTACGCAAGTCAACGAGACGTCGGCGAATTTGATCGTGGCTCAGTTGCTGTACCTGCAGTTCGAAGATGCCGACGCGGACATCCACTTCTACATCAACTCACCCGGTGGATCAGTGACCGCCGGCTTGGCGATCTACGACACGATGCAGTACATCTCCTGCGACGTCGCCACCTACTGTATGGGTCAGGCCGCGAGCATGGGAGCCGTTCTGCTGGCTGCCGGAGCGGCCGGCAAACGTAACGCGCTTCCTAATGCACGGATCATGATTCACCAGCCGCTGGCCGGGATGCAGGGAACGGCGACCGACTTAGAGATTCACGCCAAAGAAGTGATTCGCATTAAGCGTAAGCTGAACGAAATCCTTCTGAAGCATTCAGGTCAGACTCTGCAGCAGCTCGAAGAGGATACCGACCGGGATAATTTCATGTCGGCTGAGGAAGCTCAGCAGTACGGCCTGATCGACGGCGTTCTGGATCGACTGCCGACGCCAGCTGACGAAAAGTAGAGTAGCCTGTCGTTGTCAACCCGCAGTTGAAGGCCGTCAAGGATGACGCCTCGAAAACTCAATCCCGGTCGAGATCGTATTGTGCTGTTCGCAATTTGTGCGAGTCTGCTGTGCGGGATCGGTTGCCAGAACGCAGCGGTTCGTCGGGCTGAAGGGTTAGAGGCTCGTCTGCGAGTTCAGGAAGAGTCGCTCGATCGTCTTTCCGCGTC
>JBLFXD010000200.1:0-9557 GCA_047611045.1 Planctomycetaceae bacterium
CTTCGGAAAGGCTACCGGGTTCGCATTCTGGATATGGAACTCTTTGGCCGAGACGCGTTGAAGTCGATTCTCGACCACCCGCGGCTTCAAGTTACGACTGGCGATTTTCGCAATGTCGAAGACATCGTGAAGTCTCTCAACGGCATGGACGCGGTGGTTCATCTGGCGGCGATCGTTGGTGATCCGGCTTGCGCCCTGGACCGCGATACGACAATCACAGTCAACTATGCAGCCGCCAAGATGATGGCTCAGCTTGCTCGGGCGAATGGCATTTCGCGATTCGTCTTCGCATCAACATGCAGCGTTTATGGCGAGTCCGAAGAAATCCGAAACGAAGAGTCGGACCTCAATCCGGTTTCCCTTTACGCGACGACAAAGATCGACGCCGAGCGAGCGTTGCTGGAGGCATCCGATTCGGTATTCCAACCGACGATCCTCCGATTCGCGACGGCGTACGGCTGGTCGCTGCGGCCGCGGTTTGACCTTGTTGCCAACCTGTTCAGCGCTCAGGCCGTGACCGAAAAACACATCCGAGTGCTTAACGGCGAGCAGTGGCGGCCGTTCGTTCATACTCGCGACATCGCCCGAGCGTGCGTGTACGCCATCGAGGCACAGCTTTCGAAAGTGGGCGGCGAAATCTTCAACGTCGGTGACCGCACGCAGAACTTCACACTCGAACAGCTCGGCAAAATCGTGGCGGACTGCCAGCCGGGTACGTTTGTTGAAGAGATTCGTAATGACGACGACGCAAGAAACTATCGCGTCGACTTTACGAAGATTCAGCGAGTGCTCGGCTTCAGAGCCAGCGTTTCTCTGGAAGACGGAATTCGCGAAATGGTCGAAGCGGTTCGCGACGGAAAAGTCGCCGATTGGACCGACCCGGTTTACAGCAACGTCCGCACGCTGCAGGGAGTCGGGCTGGAGATTCTCAAGTTCGACCCCACGGCCAATAAGAGTGACCAGGAATTGCAGGCGACTCGGAAATTCCTGTCGCGAGCTGCCTGATTCTCCAGATTCTTCAATAGACCGATGCGTTTCCTTTCGAAAGAGGCAGCGTTCGGAAATACATTCGGCTCCAATACGAGTCAGAAGTCGATCAAGGAGCGACCACCATGCATATCCTTTTTGTACATAAGAATTTTCCGGCACAGTTCGGGCACATTGCCAGTTATCTGATTAAGAATCACGGTATTGAGTGCTCGTTTGCGTCTGAGCTCCCATCGGGCAACGTCGATGGCATCGAACGAGTCCAGTACAAGATTGCCGGCGGGGCGACGAAGTCGACTCACTACTGCAGTCGAACCTTCGAGAATGCAGTGTGGCACTCGCACGCCGTTCACGAGGCGATGAAAGGTCGACCGGATATCAAGCCGGACCTTGTTGTGGGGCACAGCGGCTTCGGTTCGACGGTCTGGCTGGCGGACCTGTACGACTGCCCGATCATCAACTATTTCGAATACTACTACCGCAGCAAAGGCTCGGATCTGGACTTCCGACCGGACTTCCCGGTCAAGCCGGAGGACGTGCTGAGATCCCGCAGCCGAAACGCGATGATTCTGCTCGACCTGCAGACATGCACGAAGGGCTACACACCGACGAAGTATCAGCAAAGTCTGATGCCCACCGAGTACCAACCGAAGATCGAGCAAATCTTCGACGGCATCGACACGAACATCTGGAAACGCAATCCGAATCCGTCGCGAGAAATTGCCGGGCACAAAATTCCCGAAGGCAAAAAAGTTGTCACCTACGTCTCACGAGGTTTCGAATCCATGCGAGGGTTTGACATCTTTATGAAGTCCGCCAAACAGATCTGCGACGCGCGTGACGACGTGATCTTTCTCTGCGTCGGCTCCGACCGAGTCTGCTACGGCGGCGACCTGAATCGCATCAAAGAAGAAACCTATCGCGAGCACATTCTCAAGCAGGACAACTACGACCTCGACCGATTCATCTTTACCGGCCGAGTCGATCCGCAGGAACTGGTCGACGTCTTCAGCCTCAGCGACCTGCACTATTACCTGACCGTGCCGTTTGTGCTGAGCTGGTCGCTGATGAATTCGCTGGCCTGCGGTTGCACCGTGCTGGGCTCAGCCACGCCGCCCGTTCAGGAGATGATCAAGCACGGCGAAACCGGCTACACCGTCGACTTCTTCGACGTCGACGGCTTCACCGAAATCGCGATGACCGTCCTCGACGACCCCGAAAAACACCGCCACCTCGGCCAGGCCGGAGCCAAGCTCATCGAGGACGGCTTCAGCCTCGAAAAAATGCTCCCCAAGATGCTCAACCTCTATGAGCAAACAATCGCCACGGCGAAGTAAGGCGACTCTGCGAACTACGTTGACAGAGGTTGGACGTGGGAAGTGACCCAATCAAGGAGTTCTTCTCGCAACAAGTTGCCGGTCGCAAGAGTCAGAATTGCGTGCTCCGCATCATCGACGTCAGCAGCCAGCTCGAATCCGTTCAGGACAAGAAAGGTCTCCATCGTCGCGTGGCCGATTCTCTTGTTGCCATCGACGAACGGATGATTCATGACCAGCGAGAAGCAAAGTGCCGTGGCTTTGGCCTCGATCGTTGGATACAGCTCAGCGCCGCCAAATGTCATTTGCGGTTGCGCTACTGCCGATGCGACACCGCCAAGTTCTCGCAACCCAGCCGCGCCGCCGGATTGTTCGATGATGAGGCGTTGCAGTTCGAGAACCTCAACGAGCGTGAGGTAGCGCATTAACCGAGCCGCCGATAGAGTTCTTTGTTCTTCTCAAGAACGAAGCTGGCCGCGCGATTGAAGTCTTCTGCCGGGCGTGTCAGCAGGTCGTTGACCGCCGCTTTAGCCAGCTCACGCGCATCGACACCCAACTCACGGGCACGTTCTTCAAGGCGTTCCGATTGTTCGTCGTCTAATTGCAGAGAGATGGACATTCTGATCATTTCGATCTGGTGACTGGATGTTCGTTTGCGCTGGCTCGGATCGAAGCCGAAAACGCTGATCGACCAGAAGCCGATTTTATGCGAGTGTCCGTGAAATGAAAGGCGAAGGCTTGCCCGAATGGACGTTTTGGCAGCGCTGAGTTAGTCGAGCCGGATGACCCGGCCATTTGCGGTTGCATGCCGCAGGCACAAGATGCCGCGCCGTCAGCTTGCGATGAATCTGGATGTTGAGTTTACGATTGCACACACACGATGAAGCATCTTGTCGCTCCACGACCCAGCCATGCTGGCCAGGGCCACCCTGGCTGGGCCACCCTGCGTTCGCGGCATGGGTGCCGCAACTCAACGGCCAAACGGTGTTAGGTGGGGTCAGCAGCGAGTCGCCGCAAGATTAGTTGGGCAAGTTCGAATTCTGCTACCTCGGCGTACCCCTCCGACTCAGTGAGCGCGTTGCGTTCACCTCGCAATTCGGCAGCAAGTCGAGCCTTGCCGTTGCAATCACATTCAACAAGATTCAGCTGCGCACCAATTCGTACGGCCTCGGCAGCAAATTC
Organism: Planctomycetaceae bacterium; assembly: GCA_047611045.1. Lineage (GTDB taxonomy): Bacteria > Planctomycetota > Planctomycetia > Planctomycetales > Planctomycetaceae > JABMPE01. The sequence continues at coordinate 3,486 of JBLFXD010000200.1, forward strand.
AAGCGAGGGCCGAGCGACACGTTGCGTAAACTCGTGCGACCGAACGGCGTAATCCAAGTCGCTGAATGCGCAGGGCAGGCCAGCGATGAACGACGCCTGTTCTTCGGTGAGTGGCGGGGTGGGCATCGGCCGTAGTGCATCTAACGGGTGGACTGGCCGACACGTGCGCTCCCCTCCCGTTGGTCGGGTGCGTACGTGTTCCGGCATGGATGCCGGACTCAGCGGCCAGTCTACACGATCTCCGAGCAGGTGACCGTCGAATTGGCCAGCGCTTGGAGAAAGGATGAGGAAAGCGTCCATGCGAAGAGTACGTTGGCAAGCGGCGATTCACCGCCCGAAAACACGCCGCCGCCGACTCCAATCGACGGCTATCACCATTCAGGCAAGGTCACCTGGTTGGAGATCGGGGTTCTTGATGACAATTTGTCGTCTATGCGCAAACAGTTCCGCATAAGAGACGACACCGGCAAGGAGAATGCCGAACTGGCGTTTGTTCGTCAATCGGTGTCAGGATTTCAGTTGGTCAGTGCTCAGTCTGTCGTATTTCTCGTCAGCAATGGGGCAATCGTCGTCGACGGTAAGAACGAGTATGATCTGAAACTGACCAAATAATGGTTGCCGATTTTCGGTCAGCTTGTCCCTTAACACTCATCACGAATCTGAACTGCTTCTCAATGTCAAACACGACCGTGCCCGGCACCGCTTGGGACGTACCTGCCGAACTTGCCGGGAAAACAATCTGCCAGGCGTTACGCGAGTTTCTTCCCGACCAGTCCTGGCGGCATATTCGAAAACTCGTGGAGCGTCGCCGCGTGACCGTGTCGGGCGTGCTTTGTCTGGATGTCGCGCGACGGCTGACGGCGTCAGAGAACGTGTTTGTTGCGGAGGCTCCTTTTCCGCCTCCGCCTGACGATGGCGATGTAAACATTCTGCATCTAGACGAGTCGGTCGTGGTGATCGAGAAACCGTCCGGGATGGTTTCGTTGCGGCACGTTGCGGAAATTAACTGGCCGATCAAACGCCGTATGCAGCAACCGTCTGCGGATGAAAGCGTGTTACGAGCGGTCGGAGCGGCGACTCGAAGCAAACGCAATCTGGCTTCGTTGCCGCCGAAACTTCGCCGCCAGCACGTTCGGTCGGTTCATCGACTCGATCGAGACACGAGTGGTCTGCTTGTTTTTGCAAGATCACTGGAAGCTGAGCAGAGTCTCGTTAAACAGTTTGCCGAGCATTCGGTCGATCGTGTTTATCAGGCAGTTGCGGCGGGAACTCCTGAGACGGGGGTCACTCGCACCAGACTTGTCCGTGATCGAGGCGACGGACTGCGCGGCAGCACGGTTTCCGAAACTGAAGGCAAGGCGGCGGCAACTCACGTCGAGGCTGTCGAACCGGTCGGGCAATACTCGCTGGTCAGCTGCCGTCTGGAAACCGGCCGGACGCATCAGATCAGGATCCATCTGGCCGAGCAGGGAAGTCCGGTCTGCGGCGACACGATGTACCGAGGACCGTTTGGTGCCGAGGCAGTTGCTGATGAAAGCCGCGCTCCGCGTCTGGCACTGCATGCTCGGTTGCTGGCGTTCACCCATCCCGAGTCCGGCCAGCGGCTGGAGTTTGAGTCAGAGCTGCCGGCAGACCTCGCCAGCTTTGTGGACCGACTTCGCACCGCCTCTGCTTCAACCAGCCAGACGGCGGAGGAGACTGGTGACTCGTGACGGCAAGTTCGGACCAACTCGATGAAACGGTCGGCAGCGATTCGGAGGCCGGTCACGATCGACGACTGAAGTGGTTTCTGCGGCTGGTTGGAATCGCCGATCTGCTGGCAGTGGTTGTCGTGTTTTTGCCGACGGAGTGGCTCGGCTGGGCGCATGAGGCCGTCGGGCTGGGGGCTCTTCCGCAGGGCCGGATCGTTGGATATCTCGCTCGGTCGACGTCGTTGCTCTACGGGATTCATGGCGCGATGTTGCTTGTCCTGGCGGTTGACGTTGGTCGTTACCGAGCGTTGATCCGCTGGTACGGGCGAGTGATCGCCCTCGCCGGTGCGCTTCTGATCGGGGTCGACATTGCCGAGTCGATGCCCGTCTGGTGGACCGTCTTTGAAGGTGCCGCCGTCGTCGGCATCGGAGTGGTGATTCTGACGCTTTGTCAGGATGCCCCGGCAGAAGCAGACGCTCGGAACGAGTGATCGACGAAACGACGACCGCCGTGCCGAACGGCATCACGTTGCGACTTCACCGCATCGATGTTGACCCTGGGCAACGTTGCCGTGTCCCTTGCTACTCGCCGTTCAGCGTCGTCGAACGCGATGTCAACTTCCTGAAACAGCGAAGCTGGTGAAACTTTGCCGCCGTATGGCAGGCTAAAACTCAAGCTCTGGCAGTGTTTATGCGATTTCGAGCTGACTGAGAGCTGTGTTGGATACTCTGGCCACGACCTGTTCTCGACCGGTCTCCAGTTGCTCGTTGCCTGATCGCGGCACGGTGGTTGCGATTATCGGTCTGTCGTCGGAATCGTCATTGAACGCCGGCGCGCACTGTGCGGTCGGAGCCTCGGCACCGACTGTTTCCAAAACAGACGATCGGTCGAGAATCATTTTTGTGGCACGCCCGCCACGTTGGGAGCTGTGATGATTGCGGTTTCGGAAATCAACACATTTGAAGAGTTGGCAAATCTTCGCTTTACCTGGCGAGAGCTCTGGGAAAAAACTCCGAACGCATCCTTCGTGCAGTCGTGGGACTGGCTGAGAAGCTACTGGCGAGTCTACGGTGACAACCAGGACCTCCGCACGTTACTGGTGACTCTGCGAACGAAGCCGATCGGGATCGTTCCACTGGTCACTCGCCAGGTTCAGACGGCACTCGGTGCGACACCGGTTCTGACGTGGCCGACGAATACCTTCGTCCCGTTCTACGGCGCGATCGGTCCCAATCCCGCCGCGACTTTGAGCACGGCATTCAGCTATGTCCGGAGAACTCAGCGAAACTGGAAGTGCCTGGAACTTCCTCAGATCGACGAGTTCGGTCACGACAACCTTCGCACGAACAACGCTCTAAAGAACGCTCGGTTGAAGGTCAGTCGAAACGGCGCCGTCGCGCACCCCGTCGTCGAAATGCTGGAAACCTGGGACTCGTACATGGGCGAGCGTGATGTGTCGTCCCGGATGGAGTATCTCCAGGCGGAAAAGGTCATCTCACATTGCGGCCCGATCTCGTTTCATCGATGGCGTCCCGAAGGTGGCAAGGTCGGAGCGACTGATCGCCGCTGGGATCTGTTCCGAACGTTCGAAGCAATTCGGCGAGACTCAAAAGGTCGAGGCCGGCGCGATGAACCCGAGCTTGCCGTCATGAAAGACGCTCACGCGGCAGCTGTTGACGCGGGAGCGGTTGAGTTCTGCTCTCTGACGGTGTCGGGCCGGCCGGCGGCTTGTGCGTACAACTATCGGACGGAAGGTCGCCTCGAGAATGTGTTCCTGGGGGCTCGAGAAGAGCATGGCGATGTGGCTCTGACCTGCCTGCTCGGGCACATGCTTCGTGACAGTTTCATGCGGGATGACGAGAGTATCGTCTTTCAGCCGCACGATGCACGACGAGTCGCCACGTGGAGCAACTCCGAAGTGACGTCAATCGCTTACGGGCAATATGCGAAGTTGTCTCCAGCTGCCCAGTTGTTGAAACGGCGACGAACTGCCGAAGCGGGCGACGTTCCGGCGCAGCGTCCGCCGGTCAAAGTCGAAGTCGCGGTTGAAGAACAGGTCTCCGCTCCGACGAACGATTCGCCGCTCAAGGTTTACTCAGGAGCGTGAGCAATCGTTTCGCACCAGCAGCAAGGCTGAGAACCTCAGGATTTTGCGGTGCTCTCAGGCATGAAACTCAACGGGCCAACTCCGCTGTTTACGGGTCACGAACGATGAAGAAAAAACTGCAACTGAATTTCAGCTTGAATGAAATCCTGCTGCTGGTCCTTGAGCTCAACCTCGGGTTCGCCGGCCTGGCGATGATTGCGGCCTCTTTGTCAGGCGGATCAAGCGAGTTGTACGCTTCCGCTCGAACGATGACGGGGATGTTACCCGCATTGTTCTGCGTGGGGTTTGCATCGTGGCTGGTTTACCGGCTGCGGTGTGTTCAACGGACAAAGAATCGAGCTTCAGGACTTGCGGGTGCGATGTGTCTTGGAATTGTCGCTCTGAGTTTCGGAGCTGCTGTTGGCAAGCTGTCGATGGTGTGCACGACCGATGGCTTCCGCGAGGCCGTGAACTATTCAATCAGCAGTCCACTGCAGAAGCAGGCGGGGCTGACGTCGTTCCTCGCGTTCATTGGAATCGGCCTGGTGTTCGGCGCGACGTTCATCCTGCGAGCCGGCAAGGGCAACGACGTAAAGATTGCCTCAAGCGAAGCGCTGCGCGAGCAGATTGGCGAGATCGGTCAGCAGTTTGTCGGCGACTGGTCCGAGCAGCTTGTCTCACGGATGAACTCGCTGGTGTCTGCCGGTGACTCGTTGGCGGCGATCGGAATCTACCGCCAGGAGACTGGCTGCACCGCGGAAGAGGCCTCGCGAGTCGTTGATGACTGGCCCGAGCATCGTCTCCGACTGCAGCTGGAACTGCTGACGAGTCGGCTGCAAAGTTCAGGCGGATCAACCGCTTCCGCCACGGTTGCTGCACCTGTTGCCTGATCACTTTGGCACGAGAGGATTGCGACTTTGTCAGTACTCGAAAGAGTGCTTTGGCGTTCCTTGAGTGTTCCACGACAGAACGTGAGTACCGTAAAGGCTGTTTGAATGTCCGTGTTTCATGACCTCTTCGCCAAGGTGGCTGCCCTGGTGATGATCGGATCGCGAATCGCAATCTTCCTGGCGATTTTTCCGCAGTGCGTTCTCGCGTTGCTTGGCGATAGCTTCGGTGCGTTGATTGGATGCTCGCTGGGAGTCGCCGGGTATGCGTACTCGGTGGTCGTTTTTCAGCGGATCGAATCGCGGTTGTTCTACCGTGCTGACTGGATTGGCGGCGGGTTGTTGATGCGTCAGCGATTCAGTTCGCAAGCGTTACGATGGCATCGCGACCTGATCCTGCTGAGTATTCTGAGCGGAATGTTCGGGGCCGGAGTCGGCTGGAACGTGACGGCGATCACTCATGGCAGTCTGACCGACGCCAGGATCGTTGCCGCGCTGGCGATGGTCGTGCCGTTCAGCCTGGTCGTCTGGCTTTACCGCGGCACGCCGCGTTACCGGCTCGACCTGCCCGCCACCGAAGGATGAGAAGTAGGGTGGCCACCGCCCACCGGATTCCACTGGTGGGCAGTGCCCACCCTACTTGTTCAATCGTTGACTCGATGGATCTCGATGGCGACCGGTTCGTACAACCCGCCTGGTCTTTGGTCGACTCCCCAGGAAATGGTCAGGTCGACAGTCAGCTCGTTCGATTGTTCGAGCAGACGGGTCATGTCAAACGACACGGTTTCGGAATTATTTTCCAGGCTGCCGAGCGTCTGGCCGTTGACCGCGATTTCAGCTCGTCCGCCAATTCCGTCAAAGGCGATGTGGACCCGCTCGTTGTCATCGAGGTTGGTGGGTCGCTGAAACCTTCTTCGAAACAAAACTCGCCCGGACACTTTCCCAAACGACTCCTTCATCGACGACGGCATGCGAACTCGCGAGTCCGTCAGGAGCGGGGAGTCGAGTGTTGCGTCCTCATCGTCCTCGCACTTCGGTCCGCGTGGACCGTCCAGCCACTCGTAAGACCAGGGCCCCTTCAGGTGCATTCGATGGGCAGGCTCGGTACGCATGCTGAAAGTCCTCCTTCGTGCTCGGTGGTCTCATCAAGAGTCGGCTAATTTATAGTCGACAAGATTAAACGATTTCATCTCTCGGTGTCGCTGTTTTGACGTTCCCTGAAAAGTGGTGAAGAAAGACGGCGGCGGCCATCGCGACGTTCAGGGAGTCGGTTCCAGAGTACATCGGGATTGTGACGCGGCGATCACAGAGTTCGACCCACTCGGCAGCGAGGCCGGCGTCTTCGTTACCGAGTAGCACGGCGACGTTGCCGTCGGTCGGACAGTCGCTGAGCGGCAGGGGGTATCG
>JBLFXD010000201.1:0-9547 GCA_047611045.1 Planctomycetaceae bacterium
GACTCGCCGTCGAGCGAACTCTTCACTTCGACCTTAGTCAACTTCGGCAATGCCTTTGCCGGCTCCGGCTCCGCCGATGCAGCTGACGGAACAACGAATGCCACAACAACGATCAACGAACGAAGAACAGGCATGTCGTGAAACTCCTGAAAACACACGACGGTTGGGGGACCGACCTGGCTGCTCCCATCTACGTAGAGGCTGGCTGGTCGACGCTATTCTGCAGAGCAAGTTGTAAAGTTACTGATTCGATCAGATCAGTTGCCGACTCTTCAATCTCAAGGACGAATCGATTGATCACGCTTGAGAAATAATTGTAGGCCATAAAGGCGGGGATCCCGATGATCAACCCGAAAGCAGTTGTCAGCAACGCTACACTGATGCCCCCTGCTGCCGCTTCGACGATGTTGGTCTCTCCCATCTTTGCAACGATCTCTTCAAATGAAGTGACCATTCCTGCCACCGTCCCAAGGAAGCCGAGCATCGGTGCCACACTGGAAACGGTCGCTAGCACGGGCAGGTGCTTCTCCAGGGCGGCGACGACGTGGACTCCGTAATCATCCATCGCTTTGACGACCTGCTCCTCAATCTTCGCGGGGTCGTAGTTCAGCCGACGCAGCACCAGAAACTTGCGCAGGCCTGCAGAGAGGATCGCCGGCACTGGCCCCTGCGAGCTGTCGCAAAGTTTCATTGCTTCTTCGATGCGATCTTCGCGAAGAAGTTGGTGCACGTCCGCTCGGATTGAACCGGAATCTGACGTCAACATCTTCAGGCTGCGATATCGTTCGATGATCACTCCGGACGCGAGAATCCCAAGGAACAGGATCGGCCACATGAAAAGGCCACCCTTCCGAATGAAGCCAATCGCTCCGGACTTTGAGATCTCGTCAAGTTTGGCGATCAATAGAACTACAGAACCGGGCTCAACCCCGTCATCCTCGGCCAGACTATCGCCGTCACCATTCTCGGCTGCTTCGCCAGGAGTTGCTGATTCTGAATCGCCAGCGGCAGGCTCAGGTTCAGTAGGGTTCGCTTGTTTGTCTGCAGAAACGGATGCCGGCACTGCCTCCTCTGGGGCAGCATCAGGGGCCTGACCGAGCAACAACGCGAGATAAACAATCGAAGACATGAGCAACTCAACGGCAGGCGAATCGGGGTTGTATCAACATAAAATCGAAGCAGGCAGCCCTGGCAGAAAGCATTGGCCTTAGTTGTCGTTCTCGACAGCGTTGGCTTCTACCTCGAACTGCCGCAGCATTTCAGGCAGAGCCAGACGACCTCGTGCGTACTTCGCCGCATCACTCGCCGGGAAGTCCCAGCGGCAGCGATTGTAACGGCGGAACGCTTCACGATCGTTGTTGGCCATGCGGAAGCTTTCTCCCGACCAGAACATACTATCGGCAGACAGTTCGTCGTCAGGAAACGTCTTGGCGAACAGGTCGAAGGAGTCGCCAGCGGTTGTGAACTTCTCAGCCTTGTAGAAACACTGGCCGACGCGAAACGCCATTCGAGACGCAAACTGGTGGCCTTCGAACTTCTCAAGAAACTTCTTCCCCACTTCTGCGGCGATCGGGTATTCCTCGTTCTTATAAAAGTGGTCGCTGATTCGAATCATGACGTTGGCTATCAACGGACTTCTGGGATAAGTCGCGGCGAGTGTCACGTAAGCTTCCAGTGCCTCGTCAAAATCTCCCGACTCTTCATGTGCCTGGGCGAGCTTGTACTGAGCATCAGCAGCCAGCGGGTGCTCTGGAAACTGCGAAACAATCTGCTCGTATGCGGATGTCGCTTCGTCCGTATCCCCGAGTTCCTGGGCGAACTGTCCAAGCAGATACAAAATTCTCGGCTGGTATTTCGGATCAGGGAAGTCCTCAATGACCTCTCGCAGCACGCGACGCCCGGAGTCGAGATCGATCGTTTCCTCTTCTTTGCGGCCGAGATTCTTGTGACTCTTAAACAGTTCAAAGTAACTCTCGGCGACGTGAAACTTGGTTTCGACTGCCAGCGTTTCGTTGTTGAACGTCTTGCTGAACGCCGAAATCAATCCGTCCGTCCCAATGACCACTGGCAACTGAGTGTTCCGTTCGAGCTGCCCCTCTTCAGTGCTGGCGGTCGGGTCGAGGTATGTCACCGTGATGTTGTCTCCGAAGTAACACTCGATGACCGGGTCAGCCATGTCGATGTTGCCAGGCTTCGGCGCTTCGTTTGACTTAAGAGTCAGCGAACCGTTGAAAACACCACTGTGGGCCAGCGTTTCGACAAGTTCGAATTCTTCTTTTTCACCGAACTCTGTCGTCACCTGAATCTTGACGGTGTCTCGCGCGTCCGACGAATCCTGATCCGCATCCGTCACCATCAGAAACAGCTTCTCCCCGACATGCAGCCGTTCAATCGGCTCGTCATAATTTCGGTCGAGCGACGCCAGCTCGCCGTTGGAGATAAGTCGCCCCACAGACGATGGGCTCGCAAGAGCTCCTTTCGGCGTTCGTTTGTCACTATAAGTAGCCGTGATTCTGTCCTTCCCTGACAGATTGAGAATCGCGACAACAAGACCATCATCAAACGCTGACGTCTCGCCTTCTTCGTCATCGCCTTCAATTTTACCGCCGCCGATCAGATTGCGAGGCATCTCTGCCGTCACCGGAACAACGACGGGACTGCTCTTTGACCCAAGCTGCATGGCGATTTGACCGATGAATCGCCCTTCTTCCAGAGCGTATTCTTCTGCCTCTTCGCGAGGAATGTTGAGGAACGCCGACGAAACGACACACCGAACATCAACGGTCGCACCGTCGCTCGTCGTGACCTGGGCAATCACTTCGCTACGACTATCACGGGCGGCATCGGGGTCGGTGACTTCGATCGTCAACGGAGCCTCGAACGCCACACTCGTAACTTCAATTTCGCCATCCGGAACTTGATAAGTGAACCTTGGAGGTCGTGCCGAACCTTCTCGAGCTGGGATCACCCGAGACTCCAGAATGCGAACTCGAGCTTCCGTCGGGTGGCTCACATAGACGACCGATTCACGAGGCACTGAGTGCCCCGGAAAAGTGTTCTGCTCATCGAGATATCGGATGTTGATTCGGTCACCCGCTGTCACGACCAACCGATCACCCTCAGCCTTCGCAGCCGTATCGACTTCTTTCGTAAACAAACCCGAGTTTTCTTCAGTCTCCGTCGCCGTCAGTGTCACAGGTTCTCCGTCGTTGACAGAAACCTGAAACTGCAGTTTGTCACGAGTGACGCTCTGGTCTCGGTCGTAGTCGGTAATCTCCACCACCAGCCGCTCGCCCGGATCAACTCGCTTAAGACGCTTTCGCACTTCCGTCACCGAACCGTTGCGGTCCCGCACAAAGTCGTACGCGATCGGAGCAACCGTTCCGTTGAAGTAAGTTGCCTGAAGCTGCCCGGCGATTAGTCGACTGCCGCCCGAATTTGCCTGTGTCACCTCGTCGGTGTACGTTGCTCGAACGACATCCCCGCCAGCAATCTCCAACTGATCATTTTCTGAAAGGGCCAACACATCCGTCGCCGTCGGGATGTACGGCTTCGAAATGTCGCTGCCGGAAACCTCGACATGGTTCACAGCGACTGCTTCGCCGAGGTACTCGTTAATCACAAAACGTGTGAATCGAACATTGATCGGGTCAAAGCGAAACTCCCAGGATTTGTCCGAAAGAATGACTCGCGAGCCATCTGCCGGTCGAAGCTCGACACCGCGAAGGTCCATCGTTCCGCCACGTTGAATATCCAGAGGCTTGATCGCCAGCTTCGCTTTGCCAGCCTGATTGACCACGACGGTTCCGAATCGGTCCTTGCGGTACGTCGTCCAGTTTCCGGTATTGGGTACGGTCGAAGAGAATCCCTGATCGCCGAACTCGACGCGAAACTGCGAACCACCGCCCGCGTGGGCATAGTCCAGCCACACGTCGTAAACACCGGGCGTGGCCGCATCGAACTCCCAGAACGCGACGTCGGCGAGGTCTGCCCAGTTGCCAATCGACTTAGCTTCTTTCTGCTCGCGAATTCCGAACTGCTCTGACGTCTTTTCAAACTGAACAGTCTCCATGCCGAGCGCGACTACTTCCGCTCCGTTTAAAGAACCTTCCTGCGCAGCATCGGTCGAAGAATCATCCGCCGATTCAGTCGGAGTTCCAGCAGCGGCGACGATGGCTTCGTTAGCGCCCGCCAGATCAAAATCACCCGACAGGAACGGACTGAGCACGACTCGCTGTCGATTGAGGTCCGCTCTTGCCCGCAGCGCCGACAGTTCATTGGTATTTGTGTAGGACGCCGCAAAGATCGTCAGATCGTGAACTCCCGCGTCGAGCCAAACATCAGCGGTGCGATTGCCGGCTCCGACTTCCATCTCCAGCCGATCATTCACGGCCAACGCCGTTCGGTAGCCACGCACAGCGAATCTGACGGCTCCGGCGCGAGGCTGAACAAACTTGCCGAACCAGACAGCGCTGTAATATTTTGAGCGACCTTCGTCGTCCTCGGGCCTCTGCCAGATCAATTGCCCATCGGCGACTTCGCCCTGTGAATCAGGTTCGCCCTGTGCCAGATTCAGAATCTGTTGCCAGGTGGTGAACCGGCTTCCGTTCTCTCGATAAACGCGATACTGCATGGCCCCATAGGCTGCTTCACCAACTCGCGGTGCTGCCGGAATCTGCGGATGAGCAGCGACTCGATACCAGAATTCTCCGTCGTAACTGGCTTGAAGTTCTCCTCGTACGGGCTTGTTTTCGTCGGCGCTCGGTGTGTGAATTCTGACTCGAGAAACCGTCTGCAAATTCTTCATATCGACCGTCAGCTGCTTCGGAGTCGCACCGTCCGGCTCACTGAGCCAGAAGGTTTCCTCAGACTTGTCGATCGCCATCAGCGGGCTGTGGTCGATAGCCGTGTCCGAGGCCAAAGCCCCCGCCGGCAGCTCTCCTGATTTCGCCGTTCCTTCGAAGACACCGGAGTGAGGATCTGTTTCCGTCAGTGTCACCTGGACCTGGTCCCCGGAATCCGCAACCAGTTTTGCGACGACCGTATCCTGCGCGTCAGACAGGTCTCGGTCGCCGTCTTTGACGCGGAGGTAAATCGGGTTTCCCGGTTTGATCTGATTGGCCGGGCGTTGCTGAGACTGGCGAGTGTCGCCGAGTTCGCGTTCGCGTGATTCGCGTTCGAGACGGTCGCTGAATGACTCCTCTTCTTCATCAATGATCTTGCTCGAAGCGACTTCGAACCGAGCGTCCGAGGCAATGCGAATTTCAACGTCGGACAATGGAACGCTCTTAAACTCCGACTTGAATTCGTCCGGATAGTCCGACCGAATTTCGTCGTTGCCCGTCAGCTGGAGGACTTTGTCACCTTTGTTAACCGGTCCGAGTTCGGTGTCGATGTCTGTCCTGAACAACCCCTTACCGGCGCCGCCGCTGGTCAGGTAGACGAGTTCTTCATCGCCCCCGGGAATGGTCCGAACGATCACCGGAATCCGGTTGTGTCCGCGGCTGATTCCCAGATCGCTGTCCTGAACAACAATCGACAGAGGCATTCCTGGTGCGTGCAATCGTTTACTAACTCGACCAAGACGACCGACCGTCATCAGCAACTGAAGCTGATCCATGTAGCGTTCTTCGTCGCCGTAAACTTCCGAAAGATTGAACAGCGCTTTGTTAGCAAGTTCGATGCTTGGCACTCGCTCCAGCACCGTCCGGAAGATGTCACGAGCTTCGTCGTTGTCGCCGCGGCGATGAGCCAGCATCCCTCGTAGAAACTCGGCACGGACAATGATCTCGGTATCCTGACTTCCCGCCAGCTTCTCGAAGACCTTCTCCGCCTGGTCATAAACCTTCTGAGCCATGAACGTTTCACCGATGCCGAACTCGGCTTCGACCGCAAACGAAGTATCGGCGTACCGGTTGATGACTGTTTGGTACTCGCTGCGGGCGACGTCGTACCGTTTGCTGCCGTAGTAGTTCTTCGCCAGCAGAAACTGCATCTGTGCTTTGAGGTCTTCCCCGACCGTTTTGGATTCGCTGTTCTTGATGATCCAGCTGCGGACGATGTCTTCGACTCTGTTGTGATTCTCGTCGCCGCTGGCCGCCATCAGGCTATCGCATACAAACGTCGTCAGGTCGACCGGAACTTCATCACGATGCGTATCAAACAACGCCGCATTGGCGAGGTACGTCTCCATCGCCAGCCGTTCATCGCCAAGTCGCAGATAAAGCGCGGCCTGCAGCAGCGGAGCGATGGGCGAGTTCTCGTCAATCGTCAGCCCAACGGTTCCCAGCCGTGTGTAACATTGCCCGACCATGGCCCGCCCGGCTTCTTTTCGTGAGTCCGTCGCAGTGGTGATGTTTTCGAGCATCCCGGTAAGCAGCGTCGCACCGACGGCGTAGTCACTACGCAGCACCGCCTGCTGAGCAAACGGCATCAGATAGTCCCAGCGAGTCGAGTCCGGATGCACCGTTCGAGTTACTCGCTGCCAGGCAAGATGTCGCTCCATCGGCGACCGCGCGTCCGGCTTTTCAGCTTCCAGCAAAACAAGCTGCCCCTGCGAAGACGGCCAGTCGTAGTCAACGTCCCGGATAACCGTCGCCACTTTCAGAATCGCATCCTGAGGGTTTTCCTCATCCGGATTCAGTCGGTAATCCTGATGACTCGATCGGAAGTTGTTGATCATGTAGTGCAGGCTGTAGATGTCCATGTCCCAGCTTCGGAACGGACGGTTCAGCCGACGCGACTGTGTTTCCTGAAGCGTTTTCGCGAAACCAGCGAGGTCGCCTGATCGAAGTTGAGCATCCGCCAGCCAACCGGCATATCGGCCGTGGTAATCCGTATCGAGTGCAAAGAGCTTCTTCGCGAGAACACTCTTTTCTTGAGGAGTTTCCATTCGCTGGAGGAGTCGTGAAGCGGATTCGCGAGCTTCGTAGTGGCTGGATCCGGTATCGACGACAGTTCGCCACACGGCGATCGCTTCGTCCTCGAGTTCGCGCCGCAGCAACGCGTCGCCCAGAGACGTCCAGTACTGAAAGTCCGGAGGAAACTTTGCGTGCGTTTTCTTGGCATACTCGAACGCTTTTCGAACTAGATCAGCGTCTTCGTTTTTGTCTGCCGCAATTGAAATGCGGCGCCAGACATCCGGGTAGCTGCGTTCGGGCTCGAACGACAGCATCAGCTTCGCTGCTTCTTTAGCAACTTCCGGCTGTCCGTAATCCGTTGCCACCTGCAGGTAACGGAACCGGTAGTCGAATTCGGTCGGAAACATCTGCGACAGGCGAGACCAGTAGGTCGCCGCTGTCGACCGTTTATCGGCCGGAGCGTAATGCTGGTAATAGTAGCCGAGGTCGTAGAGCACCCATCGCTTTGTTTCTTCGTTGAATTTGTTGAAGAGTTCCGGCTTCGCGAGCTGTTCTCGAATGCGGGCTTCGCGAGCGTCCGAAGCGCTGCGACGAATGCTCGACACAAGTTGCATGACCGGATCAGCATCGGCCGGGCCCAGCTTCGTTGACAAATACTGAGCGCGATCAGCCAGCGTCTTGTGCTTCTTGTAACTCTTCACCCAGCCGGCGGGGTAATTCCGCAATGTCGCCCAGTGCGGATAGGCGCGTCGTGCCTTCAAAGCCCGGTCGACGTCGGCATGAAATTCGTTATCTGTCTCAGCCGTCGTAAACAACCACGAAATCACATTCGTCGTGTGACCATCGTTGGTGGGCGACTTCGCCAGCATCTCTCGTAAAACAGCCTTCGCCTTCGGAATGTCTTTCATGCGGTCGCGGTAGAGCGAATACCCGAGGTCATATCGCAGCCGCCAGACCTGCTTCGGATTGTTCTTTTCGCAGGCCACAATGGCTGCTTTCAGAGCCGTCTCCGAGTCTTTCAACTGGGCAGGCTCGGAGCCGTTAAGCTGAACGAAGTAAGACGACACCGAATGCGTCGCCGGCGAGACCGCAAGCAGCGTACGAAACAGCTTCAACGCCCGCTCCGGATTCTTTTCGCGATTCCATGCAAGGCCGAGCAAGGCGACGCGTTCGTATCGGTCCTCGCGGTCAGCGTGCTTGTTGAGATACTCCTTAACGAGTGGTTCCATCTGAGCGGCCGGCGCTGCGGAGTCGTACATCGCCTGAATGTGGTAGTACAACGCGTATTGATCTTCGCGAATCGCTCGTGCCTGCTTGAGAACTTCGATGGCGTTGGAATGCTGACCAAGATACCGATAGTTCTCGGCCATCGTCCGCAGCACTTCGCGTCGTTCCTCGCTGTCTTTGAGCAGTCGCGACTTCAGCAGCTTGTTACCGACGACGCTGGCCTTCGCCCACTGCCTGATCCGTCTCCACTGGGCATACGACCTCAGACCGATGTGACGAGCGAATTCGTCCTTCGGCAGCTTGTCGAACATCTCTTCAGCCAGCTCAGACTCCTGAGTCACGCCGGGAGTTCCAGCCTGTGAAAACAGAAGGCAGGCTTTGACGCCGAACTCACGTCCGGACGGCTTCATCTCGCGCTTCCAGCGTGTTCGATACGCCTCAGCCGCTGGCAGTTTCTCGTCGAGCTTTTCCAGCGAGTACGCCAGCCTTTCTTCAACATCCGCACATTGAGGAGCCGTTTCATACCTCGTCAGAAACTGCCGAGCGATGACGGTGAACTCTTTGTAGCGGGACAGGGCTTCCAACCCGTCCATCAACTTCAGCATGACATCGGCATGACGGGGATCGATTGAATGAGCAGCGACAAAACGGTGAGCCGCCCGCACCAGGCCAAACACTCGCCCATGCTGATGATAAAGCACGGTCAGTTTATGTAATGCCTCACCGGCTTCCAGCGAGATGTCACGGTACTTGCCGACTTCGCCCTCAAGCCGACTGGCCTCAACACTGACATCGTCCATCGGCTCAGACGTCTGAGCGAACGCCGTCCCAGCGAAGGCGGAGGAAACACCGATCAAAGCAGCCATTAGTGAGAGCTTCATGACGATCGTCCTGAATTCAACTCGAACGTATTTGTGAAGTGGACAACTGCGGAGCGTTGAGGTGGATCGTTAGGTGCCGGCGCGAGCGAGCGCTTCGGAAATCTTGCGTGCGTCTTCGGCCAGAGCACTCTCCGGATAGTCACCGATCAGCTGGTCGAAGCGCCGTCTGGCATCAGCTCGCCGATCCATGCGGTAAAGGCAGCGGCCATAGTTAAAGAGGATCACATCGAGAAACTTGGCATCCGGATGATTGGCCAGAACCGTTTCAAAGGTATCAATCGCCCGAGCGTAGTCTTTCTGTCGGTAGTAGTAATTCGCCATTCTGGCGACTGCTTCGCCGACGCGACCGCTGTCCGGGAACTGGTCGAAGACCTTCTTAAATTCCTGAAATGATCGATCGTAAAGCTGCTGAGCCCGAGCTTCCGTCGAGGCTTCGGCCATCTTTTCAAAACACTCGGCAACGCCGAACTGGGCTTCCCCACGAAGCTGGCTCGTCTCCATATTCACGAGCCGATTGTAAAGGCCAATCGCTCGATTCAGATTGCCCTGCGAAACGGCGACGTCTGCAAGCTGCAGAAG